>CBFGLP010000226.1:0-4498 GCA_965649595.1 uncultured Myxococcales bacterium
GACGGGACGGAGAGCACCGACGCGACGGACACGAGCGACACGTCCGACACCGACACGGAGACCGGCGGCGATCTGGCGCCCTTCGTGGTTGCGACCTCGCCCGCCGACCTCGCCTCCGGTGTCCCCTCGATCCCGACCATCACGGTGACCTTCAGCGAGCCGATGGACGCCGCGACCCTGACCGCCAACACGAACAACAAGGACTGCAGCGGCACGGTGATGGTCTCGCACGACAACTTCTTCAGCTGCGTGCAGATGGTCGCCAAGCCGGAGAGCGACGACGATCTGACCTTCACGCTCCAGCCGGCGGGGCCGCTCTGGAGCGCGACCACCTACAAGATCCGCGTGCTGCCCAGCGTCACCGATGCCGGCGGCACCGAGATGGCGGCCCCGTTCACGACCCTCACCGGGTTCACGGTCCGCTACTTTCACACGATCACGCTCGACGGCGTCAACGACTTCACCACGGAGGAGACGTTCGAGAGCTCGACGCTCGGCCAGGTCGGCTACGTCGCGTGGGACGAGAGCTACGTGTACCTGGGCATGAACAGCGCCGACCTCGGCGGCAACAGCAACTCGGTTTGGTGGGTCGCCTACCTCGGCGGCAGCATGGGCACCAGCTCCGGGGTCACCTACAATACCCAGCAGCCCTTGCTGCCCTTCGACGCCCGCTGGCACCTGCGCTGGCGGGCCAACGACGACTTTGGCGGCGCGCTCGAGTGGGACGGCATGGCCTGGATCAACCCGGGCTTTGGTCCGATCGCTGGCAGCGACGACGTCGCGACCTCGGGCTCGTTCGTCGAGATGCGCGTGGCGTGGGCCGACCTCGAGGACCCCGACACGCTCGATCTGCACATGGGGATGCTGCGCGAGCAGGCGTTCAACGAGGCCAGCTGGGCGGCGGTGCCGGGGAACTCGTACGTCGATTCGTATGATCCGAATTATTCGCATCATTACCAATTCGACGTGGTCGGATCGACGCTGCCGGCGGATCACGATCCGCTGTGAGCGGAGCGAAGGTCCGGCGCCGAGGGTACGCAGCGAGCGCGTCGCGCTCGCTGCTGGGCGAGTAGTTTCGCCTCGTCCGCAGCGCGTTGGGGACGGCAACTTGCCGCATCAACCAGCCTCGTAAGTCCCATCCTTCATCGACAAATCCTTTTGCCTTCCACTCTCGATATACGCCTTCCGGAATGTGAATTCAGATAGGTGTCCGTTGGGACGGTAATGTGTCTCGGGGATCGAATGTGGGTCGTTGCCGAGGTAGATTGTGCCCACACGTTCGGGCGACTAGAAATCGAGCGACCGCCTGGAATCGCTCGACCTCTACTCACTCGCATCAGAACGATCAGCCTCGATCCCGACTCACCCACGCGCCAGCGCAATGATCCGATCCATCATCCGCTGGACCTCATCCTCCGTATTATAAAAGTGCGGCCCAATCCGCAGCCCGCAGTTGGGCCGCCAGTCGAGCTTGTAGCGCTCGCCGACCAGCGCCTTGCAGGCTTGCTGGCTGGTCGGGAAGTCGACCGCGACAAACCCGGTCCGCCGCGCCCCCTCGACCGGCGAGTGCACGGTCAGCCCGGCCGCGAGCGCGCGGTCGATGATGATCTGGCAGAGCGCGAGGTTGTGCCTGCGGATCCGCTCGAGCCCGACCTCGAGCAGGTTGCGGTAGGCGTTGCGGGCCACGTAGTAGGCCGGGATCGAGGGCGTGCCCGCGATGAATCGCCAGGGTCCCTCGGCGTACTCGATCGGCGCCGGCGCCATCGCGAAGGGCGAGCGGTGAGCCATCCACCCGGTGGTCATCGGGGCGAGGCGCTCGCGTAGCCCCGGCTTGACCCACAAAAAGCAGGTCCCTGGCCCGCCACAAAGCCACTTGTGGCTGCCACCTACCAACATGTCGACGTCCCACGCCGCGACGTCGATCGGCACCGCGCCCGCGGTCTGGTAGACGTCGACCATCACCAGCGCGCCGACCTCGTGCGCGCGCCTGCAGATGGCCGCGACGTCGAGCAGCGCGCCCGAGACGTAGACCGCGTGGGAGATCGAGACGATCGCCGTCCGCTCGTCGATCGCCTCGAGCATCCGCCCGGTGTCGATCGTCATGCCGTCATCGCTGGGGATCAATTCGAGTTGCGCGCCGAGCTTGGCGAAGCGCTCCCAGACATAGATGACGTTGGGGAACATCAACGACTCGATTACGACCTTCGGCCGCTTCGTGTAGTCGAGCGCGCTGGCGATGCGGGCCTGAAAGGTGGCCACGTTCTCGCCCAGCGTGGTGTTGCCGACCCCGCCATTGAAGAAGCGCGCGGCCATGTCGGCGGTCTCGTCGACGAGCGCGGGCCAGTGGTCCCACGACTCGACGCCCTCGCGCGCCCACAGCTCGGTGTACTCGCGCAGCGCATCGGCGCTGCCACAATGCATCGCGCCCATGCTGTTGCTGTTCATGTACACGGTGCTGGCGAGGATCGGGTAGTCCTCGCGGTAGCGGGCCAGCTCGGGATCGATCTTGGGGCTGAGGTCGGTGGTCATGGCGCGGATGGTTCCGATGGGTCGGGAGGTGGCTCGGTCGCGGGCTCTGGCTTGGGCCGCTGCTTGGGCTTCTCGACGTAAGGGTCGAAGGACTCGTGGCTGAGGCGGGTCGAGTTGAGCTGCTCGAGCTCGGCCTCGCGATAGGCGAGCTTGCCCTTGGCAGGCCACTGCAAGCGGACCCAGCGCTCGATCTTGCGGCGGCCCTGCCACGCGGCGTCGAGTCGGATCTCGTCGATCCTCGAGTGGGCGGTGGTCGGCAGCTCGTTGGTTGGCGCCGGGATCAGCTCGTCGCAGTCATCCCACAGCTCGAACACGCGGCGGCGCTTCTGCTCGGGGGGCAGCGAGTCGTCGCGTTGGATCGCGCTCAGCTCCTCGACCAGGCGGGCGAGCGCCTCATCGATGCGATCCTCGCTGAACGCGATCGCTCGAGCCGTGCGCAGCTCGAGCGTTGCGGCGAGGAACTCGGCCTTTTCCCGGGCGTTGATGTCGATCCCGTAGAGCTTGTAGATCCACTCGGTCGGACCGGACATCGGCATGCCGCCGGCGATCGAGGTCGTGCGTGGTGGCGGGGCGCAGCACTTGCCGCTCTGGCTGTCGCCGCGATCGGGACGCTTCCAGCGATCCGCAAACGACACGCGACCGTCAGCCTCGATGCGGGCGGTGAACATGCCATTGGGGTCGACGTAGAGCAGCGTGCCGTCGTCGCCAGGGGCGAGGCCCAACCCGGTCGACTCGCTGTCCCGCGCCGGTTGAGCCTGGCCCGGCAACATCGGTGGCGGTGGCTTGCCGCTGCTCGGCGGCGGGCCTGCTAGGGCAGGGGCCAAAGGTGAGAGCAGGGGCGCGAGCCCGAGCACCAGCACGATTCGAGCCGTTGCACGAGCCCGCACCCGCGGATCATATCAGGAATCGCGCAGCAGCTTCGCGTAGGCGCCGGCGTCGAGCAGCTCGTCGAGCGAGGCGCCCGCGGCCGGGCGGATCCGGATCATCCAGCCAGCGCCGTAGGGATCCTCGTTGATCTTCTCGGGCGCTGCGTCGAGCTCGGAGTTGACCTCGACGACCTCGCCGTCGAGCGGCGAGTAGAGGTCCGACACCGCCTTGACGGAGTCGACGTCGCCGAAGCGCTCGCCCTTGCTGACGCGCTCGCCCGGGCCTGGCAGCGAGATCGCGGTGATGTCACCGAGCTGCTCGACGGCGAAGGTGGTGATGCCGACGACCACGGTCCCGTCGGCTTCGGCTCGGGCCCACTCGTGATCCGTGGTGTAGCGGAGGTTGTTCGGCAGATCGCTCATTTGTGTTCTCGTGCTCGCGTGCGTGGGTGCGCTTGGGTCACCTAGATAAGTTCACTTGGGGCGCTTGTAGAAGGGCCCCTTGACCAGCTCGACGTCGAGGGTCTTGTCGTGGGGCCCGTAGATCTTCAGCTGCGTGCCGGGCTCGGCGAGCTGGGTCGGCACGTAGCCGAGCCCGACCGAGCCGCCGACGGTCGGCGCCGGGCCGCCGCTGGTCACCTTGCCGGTGACCTTGCCCTCGGCGTCGCGGAACTCCCAGCCGGCTCGCACGATGCCCTTGCCGAGCACCTTGAACCCGACCAGCTTGCGCGTGACGGCGTGCTGCTGCTCGACCAGCGCCTGCCTGCCGACGAACTCGCCAGCGCCCAGCTTGACCACCCAGCCGAGCCCAGCCTCCCACGGGTTGGTGGTCTCGTCGATGTCGTTGCCGTAGAGGCACAGCCGCGCCTCGAGCCGCAGCGTGTCGCGGGCTCCGAGCCCGCAGGGGGTCGCGCCACCTTCGAGCAGCGCGTCCCAGACCTTGCGCGCGCCGCTGGCCGCGACGAACAGCTCGAACCCGTCCTCGCCGGTGTAGCCGGTCCGGGCCGCGACGATCGCCTCGCCAGCGATGTTGCCGGGCCCGAAGTGGAAGCTGCCGATGTCGAGCAGACTCGCACCTCCCAGCTTGGCTGCCAGCGCCCGCG
>CBFGLP010000227.1:0-9460 GCA_965649595.1 uncultured Myxococcales bacterium
CGCTTCCTCGTGCACCTCGAGAGCGAGCGGAGGCTCTCGCCCAACACGCGCCGCGCCTACGAGCGCGACGTCGAGGACTTCGCCCAGAGCGTCGAGCAGCGGCGCGAGCGACCAGCCCGAGTCCGCGACCTGTCGGTTCGCGAGGTCCGAGCCCACCTCGCGGAGTTGCACGGTGATCACGCGGCCAGCACGATCGGACGCAAGCTCTCGGCGCTGCGGACCTTCGCCGAGTTCTGTCGACGCGAGGGCTTGATCGACGAGAACGAGATCACGCTGATCCGCCGGCCCAAGCTCGGTCGCAAGCTGCCGGTCGCGCTGCCGGTCGAGGACGTCGGCACGATGATCGACGCGCCACAGCGGGAGGGTGCGATCGGCCTGCGCGACAAGGCGATGCTCGAGCTGCTCTACGGGGCCGGGCTGCGCGTGTCCGAGGTCGTCGGGTTGGACATCGAGCACCTCCGTTGGGAGGGCGCGAAGCGGATGACGATCCGGGTGGTCGGGGGCAAGGGCGGCAAGGATCGCTTGGTCCCGCTCGGCTCACGCGGCTGCGAGGCCGTCCGCGCGTACCTGGAGGTCCGCGACGACTTGGTCCGTCCGGGCAAGAGCCCCTCGCAGGCGCTGCTGCTCGGCGCGCGTGGGGGTCGGCTCTCGGCTCGGGCTGCTCGCGAGGTCGTCTACCAGCGCTGCCGGTCGACCGGTGCCCGGGCGATCGTCGGGCCCCACGGCCTTCGCCACAGCTTCGCCACCCACTTGCTTCAGAGCGGCTGCGACCTGCGAACGATTCAGACGATGCTGGGCCACGCCAGCTTGTCGACGACGCAGCGCTATACCCATCTCGACATGGGGCGGCTGTTCGAGGTCTACGAGCAGAGCCACCCACGAGCGCAGGTCGTTCCGGATTTTCAGACAGACGAGCAGCGAAGGCTCAAGCGCCCATGACCTCCCGTAAAACGGGTGGGCTCGTGGGGGGGCCCGAGCGGGGAGCGGCCACGAGTGCGGATTGCTTGGTTGCGGTCCAGAGGGTGCGTTAGCCTGGCGTCGATGGCCCTCGCGCCAGATCAGGAGCTCACCATCAATCGCAGCCGCGATTGGCGTGAGCTCCCGCTCACCCCCGAGGACTACTTCCTGTTCAGTCGGGTGGAGGCGCTGATGGGGACCGTGGGTCCAACCGTGGGTCAGGTGATCGCTGCGAGCGGACAACCTCCCGACAAGGCGGCGGCGATCCTCGAGCGGCTCGTGACCCTCGGGTTGTTGTCGGTGGGAGACGGTTTCCCCGAGGCCCCGCGCGCGCGTGCGGTCTCGGGACCGACGCTGCGACAGAGCGATGATCTACGCGAGCGGGCTCGCAACCGTCGTCGAGGTCTGCTCGAAGCGCAGCTGCGAGTGGTGCGACGCGAAGGCGAGGGGGCGGTCGAGAAGGCGAGCGTCGAAAAGCCGAGCGAGGTGACGTCGAGCTCTGCCCACGACGAGAGCCTGCCGACGCCGAAGGCCGCCGCTGCGCCTGCCAATCAGCAGGAGCTGCGCTCGATCCTCGACGTGGTTCCACCCGCGGCCGCTGACGATCCTCGCTTGCGCACCGACATCGCGATCCCAATCGATCTGCAGCGCAAGCTGCTGGGGGTGCGCGACAACCTGCGGAAGATCGATCACTTCGAGCTGCTCGGGCTCGATCCGGTCGACGACCCCAAGGCGATCCGCCGCGCCTATCACGTCGTGAGCCGGGGGTTTCACCCCGATGCGTTCTACGGCAAGGAGCTGGGCAGCTTTCGACAGGTGCTCGACGACCTGTTCCGACGGACCCGAGCCTCGTTCGAGTTCCTCGGTGACGCTGCCCGTCGTCGCGCGCTGGTCGAGGTCCACGAGGGTCGCCTGCGCGAGCACCAAGCCGAGCTCGAGGCCGAGCGGCGTCGCGCCGCGGCGGACCGGGCCGCGGCCGAGGCAGCCGAGCAGCGAGAGGTCGAGGCCGCAGCCCGGGAAGCACGAGAGGCGCGAGACGCACGGGATCGCGAGCGCAAGCAGAAGCAACTCGATCGCGCCGGGCTCATCCGCCGCCAGCAAGCCCGGCACTACGCGAGCGAGGCCAACGACGCGATCGAGGCGGGCCGTCACGGCAACGCTGCGAGCTTGTTTCGCTTGGCGATGGAGATGGATCCCGACGAGCCCGCGTACGAGCAGCGCTGGCGCGAGTGCTTGGCGATCGCGCGGGCGCAGCGAGCCGAGCTCAGCTACGAGCGGGCCAAGCAGGCGCGCGCGGCCGGGCGCAACGATGAGGCGGCGCGTCAATTTGCCGAGGCCGCCGATGCGGACCCGAGCCTGCGCAACACCACCGACGCCGCTGCGGCGCTGGCCGAATACGACCCGCAGCGGGCTCGCGAGTTCGCGCTCGCGGCCCTCGAGGCGCTCGAGGCTGGCCGGAGCCGTGGTCAGCGATACGACGAGCGGACGCTCGTGCGTACCCACCTCGCCTGTGCCCGGGCCTTCCTCGCGGCCGGCCAGGTCCACACCGCCCGCGAGCAGGCCGAGCGAGCCCACGCGCTCGCGCCCAGTGAACACACGCGCGCTCTTCTCAATGCGATAAATCTAGCCTAGCCTGTGCTTCGGCAAGACATGGAGAACGTCGTCGGCATCGACCTCGGCACCTCGAACTCGGTCGTGGCCATCGTCGAGGATGGTGTGCCGACGGTGATTCCCAACAAGGGGGGCTACAAGACCACGCCCTCGATGGTGGCGATCTCCGAGAGCAGCAAGCGGCTGGTCGGCCACATCGCCAAGCGGCAGGCGGTGACCAACTCGGTCAACACGGTCTACGCGGCCAAGCGCTTGATCGGTCGCAAGTGGGACTCGCCGGCCGTGCGCGCGGTCCAGCAGTCGTGCCCCTACACGATCACCGAAGGCGCCCGCGGTGACGTTCGGATCGTGCTGCGCGACCAGGTCTACTCGGTCCCCGAGATCAGCGCGTTCGTGCTGCAGGAGCTCAAGATGGTCGCCGAGCAGTACCTCGGCGGGCCGGTCGAGAAGGCGGTGATCACCGTCCCTGCCTACTTCAACGACAACCAGCGGCAGGCGACCAAGGACGCCGGTCGGATCGCCGGGCTCGAGGTCATCCGCATCATCAACGAGCCGACCGCGGCAGCGCTGGCCTATGGCTTCGGCAAGGATCTCGAGCGCAAGGTCGCGGTCTACGATCTCGGCGGCGGCACCTTCGATATTTCGCTGCTGCGCCTGCGCGATGGCGTGTTTCAGGTGCTCGCGACCGGCGGTGACTCGGCCCTCGGCGGCGACGATTTTGATCGCGCGCTCGCGGGCAAGCTGCTCGAGCAGGCCGGTGCGAGCGAGCCGACCGGCACGCAGCTGCAAGAGGCCCTGCGCGCGGCTCGGGCCGCCAAGGAGGCGCTGAGCGAGCGCGAGAGCGTCGAGGTCGAGCTTCCGCGCAGCGGCCTGGGCAAGACCACGATCACCCGCGACGCCTTCGAGGCGATGATCGCCCCGCTCGTCGATCGCACGATCCGTGCGAGCAAGCGGGTGCTCGCGGACGCCGGCGTCGACAAGCGCGAGATCGACGGCGTGGTGCTCGTCGGTGGCTCGACCCGCGTGCCCTTGGTCCGCGAGCAGGTCGGCAAGGCGTTCGGCCGCGAGCCGCTGGCCGACATCGATCCCGACAAGGTCGTGGCCTACGGCGCCGCGATCCAAGCCGACATTCTCTCGGGCAGCGAGCGCGAGGGCGTTACCCTGCTCGACGTCGTGCCGCTCTCGCTCGGGCTCGAGACCATGGGCGGGATCGTCGAGAAGATCATCCCGCGCAACGCGACGATCCCAATCTCCGCGCGCCAGGTGTTCACCAACTACTCGGAGAAGCAGACCGCGATGAGCATGCACGTGGTCCAAGGCGAGCGCGAGCTGGCCAAGGACTGCCGCAGCCTCGCGCGCTTCGAGCTGCGGGGCATCCCGAGGCTGCCGCCCTCGATGGCGCGCGTCGAGGTGACCTTCGAGCTCGACGCCGACGCGCTGCTGACCGTGACCGCGCGCGAGCTGATGACCGGTGTCAAGCAGTCGATCGAGGTCAAGCCGACCTACGGGCTCTCGGCCGAGGAGGTCGACAACCTGGTCATGGACAGCCTCGACCACGCGCGCGAGGACTTCGAGGCCCGCAACCTGGCCGAAGCGCGGGTCGAGCTGGGTCGCGTGGCGCTGGCCGTGCGCACCGCTTTGGCCGAGGTCGGCGAGGTCGAGGGGCTGCTCGGCGCCGACGAGCGGGGCGCCATCGAGCAGGCGCTCGAGCAGGCTGACGCCCAGATGGCCGCGGCCGAGCACGCAGACCCCGTCAATGGAGCCCGCGAGCAGCTCGAGAAGGTGTCCGAAGGGTTTGCTCGCCGCCGCATGGAGCGGGCGCTGCGAGCTGGGATGACCGGCAAGAGCCTCGACGAGATCGAGGCCGCGCTGGCCGAAGAAGAGCAGCTCGCGGCGCGACGCGGGGCCCACTCGGCTGAAATCGTCGAGCCCTGAGCGCGTCAGCACGATCGGAGATTCGAACCATGCCCAAGATCACCTTTCTCGGAGGACCCGACGGCGAGCGCATCGTCGAGGCGAAGCGCGGCAAGACGCTGCTCGAGATCGCCGAGGACAACGACGTGAAGATGGGCTCGGCGTGCGGGGGCGTGTGCGCGTGCTCGAGCTGCCACTGCTACATCGTCGAGGGTGGGGACGACTTGGACGAGCCGAGCGACAAAGAGGAGGATCGGCTCGACATGGCGTTCGACGTCCGGCCCAACTCGCGGCTCGGGTGCCAGGTCGAGGTCGGCAACGAGGACATGGTCGTGCAGCTGAGCGAGGAGTCGATCGAGGTCTGGTACAACGAGCACCCGGAGGCCCGCAAGGAGCGGGAGGCGGGCTGAGGGTCATCGCCCCACGAGGCGCAGCCGGACGTTCGGGTTGCCTGTATATAGTGTCGACCATCGTGCGGCCGCCGAGACGAGCGCCTCGGCGGCCACGCTCGGTGTTTCGACCGGAGCGCAGCCGCGTGCCGCACGAATGCGAACTGCGACGTCGTGGTCCCCCTGCATGAATGGGTCGTGGGGGGTGCGGTGAGTAAATGCGGAGACGAGGAACTCCGACGGGGGGGATCCCGAGCCTCGATGGTGTACCCAAAAATCGAGCACGACCTCGCCTTTGGCTCGCCGAGGAGCTCCACGCTCGATCCGGAGATTGCTAGAGTCGAGACCCTCGGAGAGCAGGTCCATCCCAATCCGCAAGAGATCCAGAGGTGGGAGCTCGAACCGCCTTGCGAAGACGAGAACGGCAGCCGCGGCGGGCATCGTCGATTCATCGCCCTGCAGGATGGCGGCATGACACGCCAGTGCGGCAAGGCGGCCCGCCTCGGGTCGTGTCAGTGCATCCGCTCGAAGCGCGACCAGCAGCGCCAGCATCGGCGTTGCGTCTCCACTCGGTTCCCCCATCCGGCAGCGCTGGAGCTGTAGCTCATCAGTGGCCGCTCCCACCATTGCAGCTCGAGCGAGCTGCGTGCTCAGGAAGGCTTCGACCAGGCCAGGCGTCCGGCCCACGCTCTGGCGGGCCTGTTCGGCCACCTCGAGCGCTAGCGACGGCTCCTGGTCGGACCGCTCGCCGATGACTGCCGCGGTGAGCTCCAGCGCGACCCGAGCAAAGTATTCGATGTGCTCGGCGCCCGGTTGCGCACTAGGCCGAGCTCGCGCGAGCCATGCTCTCGGTTCGGTCAGATCTCGCCCGAGGAGTACCGATGCCAGTGTTGAGGCGAGTATCTCGTGGGCCGGCGGCAGGTCACCCGGCGATCGCTCGAGCACGGCGAGCTCTTCTTCGAGGCGTTCCCCGAGGGGTACTTCAGGCTGCAGGTAATCCTCGGAGAGCATCAGATTGCGGTGTCCGTACCGACCATTTTGCCCTGATCATCGAGTTGCCGCAATACTGGCGTCAATTGTACGTTGCTGCCCAACTGCCTACCGACGGCGTCCAGGAGATTTCGCAAGGCCTGTAGCTCCGCCGCGGAGGCGCGACCTGCGGTAGCGACGACGATCCGCAGTTGCCCGCCGGTCCCGGTCCGAATGTTTCGCACCTCTCGGGCGAGCCCACGCAATCGCTGGCGTTCAGCGTTCTGGGTGCGCGGTACGGCTCGTGCAGAACGGAGGATTTGGCCTTCGAGCGTCCGCAGGTTGGCGATCAGGTTCGTCGTTATGGCCGAAACCTGGTTCTCGAAATTCGCGGCGGTCCCATCGGGCCGAGTCGTCGTTGGTACGGCTCCCTGGCGGACCACTGCATCGGCGTGCGCCGGGTTGGACACGGCATCTCGTGCACCGCCAGTCGCGCCTCCGGTCGCACTCGGAGTGAAGGGAACGGTCGGTGTTCCAGGTGTTGGAGCCCGGGCGCTCGCGGTCTGATTGAACACCCGCACGTCGCCATGCTTCACCTCTCCGGCGATGACCTCGCCTGGATTTACGACCGCTGCATCGAAGCCCGGACCAGTGCCACCGGGCTGAAAGAACCCGCCAGGGGCGGTCATCTGCTGGAACGAGCCCATCGCCGCAGGCTGGAACGCATAGCCAGTATGGTGCGATGATCGGTAGGGCTGGAGGGGTGGCAGAGTGGTGCCGGTGGGGCTCAGATTGCTCTGCACCCATTGCTCGGGGCCCATGTGCTCCATTTGGGCCGAGAGGACCTCGTTTGCGCGTCGGTCGGACTCTCGCTGGCCCATGCCTGGGTTTTGTGTTCGCAAATGAGCGGCGATGAGCTGTCGTATCGCGGTCAATCGCTCTTCAGCCGAGTGCTTGGTGACCTGAGCCTGCTGTAGTGCTGCCTTTGCCTGCGCCGCAGTGGTCGCCGGCAGCATGTCCTCCAATTGAGGATTGATCTGCAGGTGGACGATGAAACTGCGGCCGACATCACGCAACGTCGCTCGTACGCCATAGCGCCCGGCGATCGCTGGGATCTGCCCGCGGGCGAGCCCTTCGGCACGGCCTCCACGAATCCACCTCCGGATCGCCTGACGTGCCTGACGGAGTCGTCGCCGCTGTTGCTGGGAGCGCTCGCGCTCACGCTCCCGCTCGCGCTGTCGCTCGCGTCGCCGCTGTGGATCTCGTCCGCGCCCGTCAGCGCGTTCTCGATCTCGTCGACGTCGGCGGCGCTCGTCTCGATCGCGTCGCTCCGAACGGCGGTTGCGCCGGTCAGCTCGATCGCTGTCGCGCTCACGCCTGCTGTCGCGCCGTGATCCATCGGCATCACCGTCGCGATCCCGCTCGCGCCGGCGATCGTCCCGCTCACGCGATCGCTCCCGCTCCCGCCGCGCCCTCCCGCGGCTGCCTCGTCGCGACCGCCGACGTTGCAGCCGCTGCATGATCGATCGGAACAGCCGCCCGAAGGGCCGAGCGATCACCCCAATCACTCGCTGAATCAGCCGATCCACGCCAAGCAACGTCAAAATTGCGTCGAGAGCCGCCATCAACCCGTGGGCGACCGCCCGCGCGAACGCCTGGCCGCCATTGCCCCCGCTCGCGACCTGCTTGAGGAACTCGATGAAGTTTTGCGCCGCCGAGATCAGGCTCTGGATCAGCGCGTACGCGGCCCGGACCGCGTCGATGAAGGTCATGATCGCGCCGGCATAAGGGATCAGCTTGATCGCCAATTGCGTGGCGATCCAAATCCCCGCCGCGACCGCGAGGCCGGGCAGCGCCTCGGGCCAGATCTGCAGGATCATGTCGACCAGGTTGGTCGCGGCCTCGAGCAGCTGCTCCATCCAGTTGGGCGGCAGGTTGAGCAGGGGCTCGAGGAAGGGGATCTTGGCGAAGATCCACTGCTTGAACGCCTCTTGCAGCGCGCTCCACAGGTGGTTCTTGAGGCCGTCGAGGGCTTGGCTGGCGGCAGCGCTGATGAACGCGCCGAGGCCCATCTGGGCGATCTTGTTGGCGAGCTCGAGGAACTCGCCGAGCAGATCGATGAGCGCATTGATGAAGTCGGTCAGGCCGGCGAAGGGGCCCCGCAGGCTGCTGCGGATCTCCGCGAGCGCCTGGTTGGCGGCCTCCATAGCGCGCTCGCGGGCTTGTGCCAGCGCTCGACGGACGTCCTGCTCGGCCCGCTGAATGTTGGCCTCGAGCCGCGTGAAGGTTTGGTTGGCTCGCTCGATCGCCGCTTCGGCGGCCTCGCGCGCGTCCGGATCGAGGTTCGCTACGATTTCATCGATTTGGCCCCGCGCGGTCGCGAGGATCTGCTTGCATTCGTCGATCGTCCGCTGCGTGTCGGCGGTAATGTCGGCGATCAGCTGATCAATCCGCGATTTGTAGGTCCCTAGATTGCGGTCGAAGATCGCCTTGACCTCGGGCAGCTCGCTGAGGTCGAGGAACAGATCGATCAGCCACCGGCCGGCGCCTGTCCACCCGTCGTAGCGCCTGCGCTTGAAGGCGCGGAGATCCGCGTTGACGCCATTGGTCAGATCGGTGAGATAGCCGGCTTGGTTCTCGTCGAAGCGAGCGAGCGCGGCCTCGGTCAGGCCATCGAGCTTCGCGGTGACGTCAGTCTCGGCCTGGGTGTAGATCTGAGTGATCTGATTGGCGGCCTCGCTGCGCTGGCCTTCTTCGGCGACGCGGGTCGAGTCCTGCTCGGCGACGACTTGGGCCTGCTCCTCCGCGCGGACGCTGATCATCTCGCTGTCGGCGGTCTGCTCGGCGGCCGCGAGCTCGCCGCGGGCGCTCTCCAGGGCCGGATCCTCCATCGCGTGGTAGTCGTCCGTCGCGGTCTCGACCTCGTCGTCGAGGGCGTCACGTTGATCGCGGAGCTCGGTGAAGGGCGCCTCGCGGGCGTTGTCGAGATCCTGATCGCTGAGACCCGCGGACTCGAGCGCAGCGTCGGCGCTCTCGGCAAATGGGGTCGGGTCGGCGCACTCGTCGGGCGTGCGCGGTGGAGTAGCTTGGCGCAGAGCGGGGCTGGCCGTGTCGGCGGCGGGCTGAGGGTCCGGTTGGGGGATCGGCTCGGGCGAGGGCTCGGGAGCCGGCGGCTCGCTGACCTGCTCGAGGGTGCCTCGCACGGCGCCTGCCTGGGCGTTGATCGTGGCGCTGACTCGCGTGCGGACATTGGCCATGCGGCCGCTGCTGGCGAGGTTCTGTACGTCCTCGACAGTCCGTGGCGCTGCTTCTTCGCAGGCGCTCTCCATCTCGCTGCGAGCCGCGGCTGCGTCGGGCTCGGGTGGGGTCGAGTCGGCGACCGTCGCGACCTGCGTTCCTTGTGCTCGTGACTCGCCCTCGTTGGCCGGCGGGGTGACGGCGGCGCGAGCTTGATCGATGCGCAGGTCCGCGGGCTCGTGCTCGGCTTGGGCGTCGGCTCGGGTCTCGAGGCGATCGAGCGCGGCGTGGGCCTGGTCGGCTCCGGTGTCGCGATGATCGCAGCCGAACTGTGGTTCCTCGGCAGCAGCACCGCCGGCACCACCACCGCCGGCACCACCACC
>CBFGLP010000228.1:0-5022 GCA_965649595.1 uncultured Myxococcales bacterium
CTCGGCCTGTGGCGTCGGCTTCATCGCGGCGCTCGACGGCGTCGCTCGGCACGAGCACCTCGAGCGAGCGCTCTCGGCTCTCGCTCGCGTGGAGCACCGCGGCGCCTGTGCGGCCGATGGGGTCAGCAGTGACGGAGCGGGGATCATGGCCGAGATCCCCTGGGCGCTGATCGATCGCGAGCCCGGCAGCGTCGCGGTCGGGACCTTGTTCGTGCACGGTGACGAGTCGGGTCGCGGCCTCGGCCGCTCGGCGATCCTCGACGTGTTCGAGCAGACCTTCGCGGTGTTCGAGCTCGAGGTCATCGACTACCGCCACGTCCCGATCCACCCGCAGGTGCTCGGCGAGCTCGCCCGCGCCACGATGCCCGAGATCGTGCAGGCGATCATCGCTCGCCCGCGTCACTGTCGGACCGAGGCCAGCTTCGAGGCGCGGCTCTACCACGCCAAGCAGACCACGCGTACGCGGCTGAGCGAGCTGGGCGGGCGCAACAAGCTGTTCTTCACCTCGCTCTCGTGCCGGACGATCGTCTACAAGGCGCTGACCCGGGCTCAGGATCTGCCTGCCTTCTATCCCGACCTGATCCACCCGCGCTTTCACACCCGCTTCGCGCTCTTCCACCGCCGCTTCTCGACCAACACCCGCAGCACCTGGGACAAGGCCCAGCCCTTCCGCTGCATCGCGCACAACGGCGAGATCAACACGATCGAGGGCAACCGCAGCTGGTCCTACGCGCGCGAGCAGGCGCTCGGGCTCGCGCCCGACGAGCTCTTGACCCACCGCGACGTCTCGGACTCGGGCAACCTCAACGAGCAGGTCGAGGCGCTGCGGGTGCGCAGCTCGATCCCGCAAGTCGAGGACATCCTAGCGATCACGATCCCGGTCGCCGGCGTCCGCAACCCCTACTACAGCTTCTGGGGCCGCGCGATGGAGCCCTGGGACGGGCCCGCGTTGATCGCTTGGTCGGACGGGCGCGCGGTCGGGGCCCGGCTGGATCGCAACGGCTTTCGCCCGGCTCGCTGGGCCCGGACCGCGGACAGCTTCGTGCTCGCTTCGGAGGCTGGGATCTTCGATCTGCCCGCCAGCGCGATCGTCGAGCAGGGCATGCTCGCCGCCGGATCGGGCGTCAAGGTCGATCTCGGCGTCCCGCCGCTGACGCTCGCGCGCGTGGCCTGGCCAAAGCCCGCCGGTGGCGAGGTGCACTTTCGCGATCCTTCGCGCTCGCGCGAGAACGAGGGCGCGGGCTTCGACGCGCGGCTCGTCGATCTCCCGCGCGAGCTGCCGCAGCCAGGACCGCCGCGCAGCCTCGATCGGCAGGGGCTGTTCGGGCTCAGCGAGGAGGAGCTGGATCGCGTGCTGGTCCCGATGATCGCCAGCGGCAAGGAGCCGATCGGCTCGATGGGCGACACGGCTCGGCTGGCGATCTTCTCCGACGAGGTGCGCAGCTTCTACGACTACTTCTTCCAGACCTTCGCGCAGGTGACCAACCCGCCGCTCGACTACCTGCGCGAGAAGCTGGTCACGGATCTGTCGACCTTCCTCGGCAAGCGGCCCAACATCCTCGCGGCCAAGGAGCTGCTGCCGCAGACGCCGGGCCTGCGCCTGCAAGGGCCGGTGCTGAGCCTGAGCGCGATGGCCTACGTCCGCCGCCTGCTCGATGACGCAGCACGGCCGCGCCACGCCGACCTGCCGCGGCTGCGCGGGCGGGCGATCGACATCGGCCTCGCCCCGAGCTGGACGGCTGACCCGGCCGCGGCGCTCGACCAGGCGCTCGAGCGGATCGCCGCCCAGACGCTGATGGCCGCCGCGGAGGGCCGCTCGATCGTCGTGCTCAGCGACCGCGAGTGCACGCTCGATCGTCCGCCGGTGCCGAGCCTGCTGGCCCTGCGCGCGGCCGTGGTCGCGCTCAA
Source organism: uncultured Myxococcales bacterium (assembly GCA_965649595.1). Lineage (GTDB taxonomy): Bacteria > Myxococcota_A > Polyangia > Nannocystales > Nannocystaceae > Plesiocystis. The sequence goes on from CBFGLP010000228.1 coordinate 1,909, forward strand.
CCGCGAGGGCCTGCGGCTCGAGACCTCGATCGTGCTCGAGAGCGGAGAGCTGCGCTCGACCCACGCGATCGCGTGCGCGGTCGGGTTCGGTGCGACCGCGCTGTGCCCTTATCTCGCGCTCGAGCTCGCGCGCTGGTCCGACGCCGAGCAGCTCGCGGGCATCGATCCCGACACTCGCGAGCAGAACCTGGTCCACGCGCTGCACATGGGCCTGCTCAAGATCATGAGCAAGATGGGCATCTCGGTCCTGCGCAGCTACTCGAGCGCGAAGCTGTTCACCGCGCTGGGGGTCGGCGCCTCGGTGATCGAGCGGTTCTTCCCGACCCTGAGCAGCCCGATCGGCGGCGTGGGTCTACCCGAGATCGCCGACTCGATCGTGCGCCGCTGCGCCGCCGCTCGCCAGAGCGGAGCCGGACCGCTGCCGAGCCCGTGGCTGTTCAAGGAGCACCCGCGCGGCCGCGAGGGCGAGCTGCACTCGCTGACGGCCGCGCGGACGCGCCTGCTTCAGCGCGACGACGGCTCGGGCTGGGACGAGTTCGTGGAGTCGAGCCAGCCGGGCGCGCCCGTGCTCTTGCGACACCTGCTCGAGCCGACCTCGACGCGCGGATCGATCCCGCTCGACGAGGTCGAATCGCGCGATTCGATCCTGCGCACGTTCGCCGCCGGGGCGATGTCGTTCGGTGCGATCTCGGCCGAGGCCCAACGCGACATCATTGTTGCGATGCGGCAGATCGGTGGATTGAGCAATTCGGGTGAGGGCGGCGAGAACCCCTATTACGAGACCGATGGAATCTCCGCCGCGGTCAAGCAGGTCGCGTCGGGCCGGTTTGGTGTGACCGCTCAATACTTGGCCAGCGCCGAGGAGCTCGAGATCAAGATCGCGCAAGGGGCCAAGCCGGGCGAGGGCGGCCAGCTGATGGGGATCAAGGTCGACGCCGCGATCGCCAAGGCCCGCCACTCGCGGGTCGGCGTCGATCTGATCTCGCCGCCGCCGCTGCACGACGTGTACAGCATCGAGGATCTCAAGCAGCTGATCTTCGAGTTGCGCGAGGTGGTCCCGCGGGCGCGGATCGCCGTGAAGCTCGTGTCCGGCGTCGGGATCGGCACGATCGCCGTCGGCGTCGTCAAGGCCGGCGCCGACGTGATCCACTTGTCCGGCCACGACGGTGGGACCGGGGCCGCGCCGCTGAGCTCGATGAAGCACGCCGGCCTCCCGTGGGAGCTGGGCCTCGCCGAGGTTCACCAAGCCCTGCTCGTCAACGGCCTGCGCGAGCGCGTGACCTTGCGGGTCGACGGCGGCCTGCAGACCGGCTTCGACGTGATCGTCGCGGCCGTGCTCGGGGCCGAGCAGTTCGCGTTCGGCAAGCTGCTCTTGGTCGCCGAGGGCTGCATCATGGCCCGGATCTGCGAGAACAACCGCTGCCCGCGGGGCATCGCCACGCACGACCCCGCGTTCAAGAAGAAGTATCGCGGCAGCCCCGAGGCGATCGTCGCGGTGCTCGAGCGCTTGGCCGACGACATCCGCGAGCGGCTCGCTGCGCTGGGTGTGCGCTCGTTGCAAGAGCTGCTCGGGCGCAGCGAGTTCTTGCGCCCGGCCGCGCAGCACCGCCTGTGGATGGACCGCCGCGGCATCGATCTGCGGCGCCTGCTCGAAGGCTCGCCCTTGGCGATCGGGCCGCGGCCGGAGCGGAAGATCCAGCCGCCCGGCCAGCTCGAGCAGCGGGTGATCGACGACGTGCTCCCGGCGATCGAGCGGCGCCAACCGATCGCGCGCAGCTACGCGATCCGGACCACCGATCGCGCCGTGCTGGCGCGCCTGTCCGGCGTGCTGGCCGAGCGAATGCACCAACGTCACCTCGGCGCGCTGCGAGGCGAGAGCGTCGAGCTGCCGCTCGCCGAGGGCATCGAGCTCGAGTTCCGCGGCAGCGCCGGGCAGGGTTTTGCAGCGTTCTTGGTCGAGGGCCTGAGCGTGCGCTTGATCGGCGAGGCCAACGACTCGGTCGCCAAGTCGATGAGCGGCGGGCGGGTCACGATCGTCACCGACGAGCGGGCGGGATTTACTCCCGAGGCCAACGTCGTGATCGGAAACGTCGCGCTCTATGGTGCGACCGGCGGGACCTTGTACGTGCGCGGGCGGGCCGGTGATCGCTTCGCCGTGCGCAACTCGGGGGCGCGCGCGGTCGTCGAGGGGACCGGCATGCACGCTTGCGAGTACATGACCGGGGGCGTGGTCGCGATCTTGGGCAGCGTCGGCGAGAACGCGGGCGCCGGCATGACCGGCGGCGTGCTCTATCTGCGCCGCAGCGAGACCGAGCGGCTCAACCGCGAGTCCGTGCGCGCGGTCGGGCTCTCGGCCGAGGAGGAGACGCAGCTCGAGCGGCTCTTGTGGGACTACGTCGACGCGACCGACTCGCTAACCGCCGCGCGCATGCTCTCGGGCTGGGGGCGCGAGAAGGCGGAGTTCTGCAAGGTGGTGCCGGTCGGCGAGGTGAAGGTGCACGTCGAGGACGAGCCGGTCGTTCGGCTGCGGCTGGCGCGGTGAGGGATTCTCACCCCGCCAACAAGCTGACGATCGTGTCTCCGATGTCCGCGAGCGCAGACCCGTACTCGGACCCGCAGATGCTGTAGAGCTTGCGCCCTCCGGGGGGCGCGAGGCTCTCGGCGACCGCTCGCACACGGACCGGGGGAGCCGCGATGTTGTCGTCCGCGGCGACGCAGCCGGGTCCGATACCGTAGGCCTCCTGGATCTGGAGGTCCGGCGAATTGGCGTAGACCACGTCGCCTTGGCTGTTCACGCCCACGATCCCGAAGAACAGCGGCTGCGCGCCGAACACCTCGATTTGCGTGTAGCGGGCGACCGGCTGCAAGACCGCCGCGCTCGGATCAGTCGTAGGCGCGCCGTCGATGTCCTTGTCGGCGGGTACACAATCATCGTAGCCCGAGGGATCGCCCGTACATCGGGTGCCCGCGTTCCAGCACACCGCGCTGGTCGGGAACGCGGCGTTCGGATCCGACCAGAACACCTTGTTGCCGGTCTGCGAGAAGATGTCGGCCCAGCTCTTGTTGTACGAGCAGTCGGCCTCGTCGGTCAGCATCACGATGACCGGCAGGCGT
>CBFGLP010000229.1:0-5551 GCA_965649595.1 uncultured Myxococcales bacterium
AGTCGATCGCCTCGGCCTGATCGGGGGTCTCCTCGAAGGGGAAGGTCGCCTCGAACTCGGCGTACATCTCTCCGGGCGGCGGATAGGCGTGGCCGGACAGCGCCTCGCGCTGGGCGTAGATCTGCAGCAGCTCCTCGGCCATCTGCCGGACGTCCGCCCGAACCTTGCTGGCCTTGGCCTGGAAGCTCTGGCCGCCCATGCGATCGAGCTTGGGCGGCTTGGCCTCGGCTGAAACATAGCGCTCGATCTCGCCGATCCGGTGGACCGGCAAGTAGAGCTTGTCCTTGCCGGCGTATTCGACGATCACGAAGTCGCCGGGCACACCGTCGACAACGAGCTTAGTTAAACCCTGGTATTGGCCGACGCCGTGCATGATGTGCACGACGTAATCACCGACGCTCAATTGCCCGAGCGAGGCGAGGTTGCCGGACCGGCGCTTCTTCTGGGCTTTCCTTCGGACGACCGCGCCGAAGATCTCGGCCTCGCTGACGATCAGCAGGCGGTCGCCCTCGGAGAAGAACCCTTCGGAGAGCGAGCCCGGGATCACGCGAACGCGCGGGGCGTCGAGGCCCTGACCGCCGAGGCCGAGGCCGAGGCTCTGGTGCTCGGTCTGGCCCTCGGCGCGGGGCAGCGAGAGGCCGTAGGCGCGCAGCATCTGGCTGAGCCGCTCGGCGTGGGTGAGGTTGGGAGCGACGAGGATCGTGTCCCAGGGGTCGCGCTCGGAGGGATCGAGCTGACCGCCGAGCACGGCGTCTTTTTGAGTCCCGAGGTTGCGGACGTGCTCGACGAGCGGCCGCAGGAGCTCGCCTCCCTTGTCGCCGCGGGCCGCCTCGAGCCGGGCCTTGAGCTCGAGGTTGCGGCTCACGTCGACGCGGATCAGCCGACGATCATCGGGCCGCTCGGGATCGTATAGGTCGAGCCGCTGCCCGACGACCGCGGTCGCCCGCACGCGCTCGCGCAGCCGCTCGCGCTCGACGAAGAACGCCTCGACGTCGGCGACGACGGTCTTGGTCGTGACCGCGCGCTGGTACTCGAAGTCGAGCTCGTCGAGCATCCGCTCCGCGAGGCCGATCAGCGAGTCGGGCTCGTCGAGGTACCAGCGAGTCTTGGCCGGGAGGTGCTCCCACAGCGGCGCCATCGCGCCGTGGAAGATCGGCGTGATCCCGTCGACGCCGAAGAAGTCCGCGCCGGTCTGGAGGTTGTCGATGATCTGGCGCGTGCGGCTGGTCGGGACCTCGATGCGATCGCCGAGCTCGAGCACGGCGGCGCGCAGATCGTGATCGCCGGTCGGGATCGTCTCGCGGACCGGGTGCACGCGCAGCCGCTCGATCTCCCGCAAGCTCCGCTGCGTGTCGGGATCGAAGGCCCGCAGCCGCTCGATCTCGTCGCCCCACCACTCGAGCCGCGCAGGGAAGCGCTCGAGCGGGACCCACACGTCCATGATGCCGCCGCGCACTGCGAAGGTGCCCGGGTCACCGACCACGTCGACGCGGCCGTAGCCAGCGCGCAGCAGAAAGTCGATCGCCTGCTCGCGGACGAGCTCGTCGCCCTTGTCCCACTGACGACACAGCCGCGCAAAGGCAGCCGGCGGGATCGTCTTGCGCAACAGGCTTCGGAGGCTGGCGATCACCATCGTCGCCTCGCCCGCGCGCAGGCGCTCGAGCGCGGCGAGGCGGGCACCGACGCTGCGCGGATCGGGCGAGACGTCGCCGTAGGGTGAGATGTCGATCTCGGGCACCAGCAGCAGCGCCGCGGCCTCCCCAGTGCCCGCGAAGAAGGCGACGTCGTCGAGCACCTGCCGAGCGGTGGCCTCGTCGGGGGCGACGTAGAGCAGTGGGCCTTCGGCTTGCGGATCCGCGAGCGCCCGCGCGAGCAACAAGCCACGGTAACCGCCCTCGGCTCCGAGCACGCGGGTCCGCTTTCCTTGGCGCAGGGCTTGGAGGACCTGCGGGATCGCCTCGAGCGCGGAGTGAGCCATGCGGGGCGCGGAGGGTAGCCCCGATAGTCGAGGATGCCCAGCCCCGGTCACGAGCTCACTCGGACGCGGGATCGAGTGCGGCCTCCAGCTCATGGAGGTCATGCTCGATCATGATTCGATACCAGTCGGCTCCGGCCAGCGACTTTGCGCTGATCTCGTCGGCGAGCTCTCGCAACAATCCAGCAGCCTCGTCGTGGTCGATCGCGGCTCCCCGCAGCGCGGTCCAGATCATGCGATAGCGAACGTACTCGTTCCACCGACAGGTCCCGTCGTCGGGGCTCCGGCGCGTGCATGCGTGCGACTCCAGCTCGGGCGCGGGCTCCGGATCACAGCGAAGATCGTCGCGGAGGGATTGATCGTCGAGCGATGCGAGGCCCAGGAACACCCCGCACAGAGCGTCGTGATTCCGGCCGTGCTCGCTAGCGAGATCGCGTGCGCGCATGAACACATCCATGGCGGACCCAAACATGTCTTCGCGATCCAACGCGTGACCCAGCTGGACGAGCGCGGCGATCGTGCAGGGATCATCGGGTGGCAACGCCTCGCTGGCGTCCAGCGCTTCGTCGAGCATGCGCAGCTGGGCTGCGGCGCTGACTCGAGCACATCGGAGGTTGGCGAGCTCGAACGACTGGACATGATCGGCGAACCCGAGCCCCTCCGTGGCGTGGTGGAGCGTCGCGTGCAGGTGCCTGTCGATCGCCAACCAGTACAGCCACTCCTGCTCGCGATCGGCATCGTCTCCCTGGCCAGCCTCGCGGCATGCCTCCGCCTGGTGCCGCTGGGCCAACATCGAATGCGCCCACGCCTGGGCGGACAGCGAGCTGCCGCGATCACCGAGATCCTGATAGGCCATGTACCGAGCGGTTTGCTCCGCCGTGTCGAGGATCGCCTCGAAGCTGCGGGCCAGATGAGGATCCGGGTAGGTGAGCTCGACGTGCTCCCACTCCGACAAGGGCCGCGCAGGTCCTCGACGAGCGCACTCGAGCGAGCGCGGCCGCTCGATCGGAAAGGGAGGCTCCAGCGCGGGCGCTCGAACGACCGCTGGAACGCGCTCCGGGTCGGGCTGGACCGTCACCTTCGCGCACCCGAGCGAGGTGATGAGCCCGAGCCCGATGGCGAGCGAGGGGAGGATGGAAGCTCGTCCGAAAGTCATCGCTCGCGTGCCCCCAACGATGCCCTGCGCGAGCGGACTCCCGCACTCGCCGGCCAGCGAGGCGACGTGACGCACGCCCCGCGGGGCTCATGATCTCGCGTACTTGCGCCCTGTCGAGCCCAGGCTGCTAGGCTGCCCGACGTGCCGCAGATCGCTCTTCGACCCCTGCTCGGGTCCGCCCTGGCCGCCCTCGTCCTCCTGGCCTGCCACCCGAACCCACCTCCGACCGAGCCAGTGGAAGAGGATCCGAGCTCGGACGTTGGAGCCTCCGATGCCGGGACCGAGCCCGTCGATCCTGCCGAGGCCCCCGCGGACGCGGAGCGGGCCAAGCAGCAAGCCGAGGTCGACGCGCTCACCCGCAAGGTCACCAACGAGGTCGCCGGAGCGCGCGGGCTCGCGGTCAAGGCGGAGTTCGCCGTGCAGCTGATCGACAAGCCCGGCGTGCGGACCTTCGTCCGCGACGCGCTTTATGAGGAGCTGACCCCTGCCGAGGTCCAGCTGCTCGGGCGCGTCGACGCGGCCCTGGGCGTGCTCCCGGTCGGCAGCGACGCGGAGCAGGTGCTGCTCGACCTCTACGAGCTGGGCGTGCTCGGCATCTATGACCCCAAGAAGAAGACCCTGCTGATCGGCGACTTCATCGGCTCGGCCGAGCTCGGGCGGGTGGTCGGCCACGAGGGCGCGCATGGCCTGCAGGACATGCACTTCGACCTCGAGGCGCTCTCGAAGATGACCAAGGGCCGCAGCGATCTCGACACCGCCAAGACCTTCTTGATCGAGGGCGACGCCGAGGCAGCGTACCTGGCCTGGATGTCGGGCGAGCCGGGGCTCGCGGCGATCGGCGACGATCTGCTAACGATGCAGGCCGACATGGTCCTGCTCGCCGACGAGACCATGATCCCACACCCGGTGCTCGTGCGGATGATGCAGATGCCCTACACCGAGGGCACGGCCAGCGTGGTCCGGCTCGCGCGAGCGGAGGGCTTCGCGGCCGTCGATGCGCTCTACTCCGATCTCCCGACCACCAGCGAGCAGATGCTGCACCTCGACAAGCTGGCCAAGCGCGAGCCGGCGCTGCCGATCACGATCGATCCAAAGGCCCTGCTCGCGCTCGCGCCCGGCCACCGACCGGCGTGGGAGGACGAGCTGGGCGAGGCGGGGCTCTTGGCGATGCTCGCCGAGGTCGAGCGCCCCGACGGGGCTCGTCGCGCCGCGGCGGGCTGGGGTGGAGATCGCTTCGTGGTGCTCGAGCACGAGACCAACCCCGCGGCCGCGCCGTTGCTGGTCGGCGTGATCGCCTGGGACAGCGAGGCCGAGGCCAAGGAATTCGAGCCGCTGTTCCGGGCCTACCTCGAAGAGAAGAAGTCGACCGACTTCGTGCTCGAGCGCCGCCGCAGCCACGTGCTGTTCGCCACGCACTTTCAGGAACCTCTGGCTGGCCAGACGGATCCGAGCAAGGCGCTCGCGAAGGCCGGCTGGGCGAGCTTCGAGGTCGGCAAGCCGCCCAAGCCCGGCAAGTCGAGCAAGTCGAAGAGCTCCAAGCAGTCGAGTCAGCCGCCCGCGGCTGAGAAGGCAGCGACACCATGAGCAAGCGGCCCGAGCTCCGTCCCATCTACAAGCTGCTCGCGCGCGTGCAGTCGCGCGAGCGCATGGCCGACGCGGTCGAGCTGACCGTCAGGATCGCCCTTCCAGCGGGTCTGGTGCTGGCCGCGGCGTCGGTCATCTCGGCCCGCTTGCTGATGACGCCGATGACCTGGGGATGGGCCGCGCTGGCTCCGATCCCGCTGATCATCGGCTTCGCGTTGGTGCGGCCGCGATCGCTGCGGGCGACGGCGCGGCGGATCGACTCACACTACCGGCTCGACGATCGCTTGGGCAACGCGATCGAGCTCGCCGAGCACCCGGACAAGATCCCCAGCGACGATCCCCGCACCAAGGCGATGGCCGAGCTGGCCATCGCCGACGGGGCCAAGGCCGTGCAGGGGCTCGCGGCCAAGCCGGTGATCAGCATCCGACCGCCGAAGCCGCGGCTGCTCGATGGACTGGCGCTGATCCTGCTGCTGGTCGCGCTCCTGCTCCCGCAGCGCGTGCCCGAGGTGCCGCCGGACGAGCGCACGCAAGGCGAGGTCGGCGAGCTCGACAGCGAGGAGGCCAAGCCCGGCGTCGACATGACGCGCGCCGAGCCGCTGCGCGACGAGCTACAGAAGCTCAAGAACAGCCCTGAGACCGAGGTCGCCCGGATCGCCGCCGAGATGCTCGACGTGCTCGCCGAGCTCGAGTCGGGCGAGATCGATCGCGCGGTCGCGCTCGAGAAGCTCTCGCAGCTCGAGGCCGAGCTCGACAAGGCCGAGGAGGCGTTCGAGGAGGAGTTCGAGGAAGATCCTTGGATGATGGCCGAGGCCATGCGCGAGCTGGCCGAGGAT
>CBFGLP010000230.1:0-5643 GCA_965649595.1 uncultured Myxococcales bacterium
CCCGACCAGCCCCGGCTTCTTCGAGGACCACCGGGTCGAGGCCAACCCGGACATGTCGTTCCTCGAGATGCTCGACGTGCTCAACGAGGCCCTGCTCGAGCAAGGCAAGGACCCGGTCGCGTTCGACCACGACTGCCGCGAGGGCATCTGCGGCTCGTGTGCGATGGTCGTCAACGGCCTGCCCCACGGCCACCGCAAGGGCACGACCGTCTGTCAGCTGCACATGCGCGAGTTCGCCGACGGCGACGAGATCGTGATCGAGCCCTGGCGCGCCAAGGCGTTCCCGATCGTCCGCGATCTGGTCGTCGACCGCAGCGCCTTCGATCGCATCCAGCGGGCCGGCGGCTACGTGTCGGTCAACACCGGCTCGGCCGTCGACGCCAACACGCTGCCGATCGGCAAGCGCGAGGCCGACGAGGCGTTCGACTACGCGGCCTGCATCGGCTGTGGTGCGTGCGTGGCGGCCTGCCCGAACGCCTCGGCGATGCTCTTCGTCAGCTCGAAGGTCTCGCACCTGGCCTTGCTCCCGCAGGGTCAGGTCGAGCGCCAGACTCGGGTCCGCAACATGGTCGCGGCGATGGACGCCGAGGGCTTCGGCGGCTGCACGAACCACGGCGAGTGCTCGGCCGCGTGCCCGAAGGAGATCCCCTTCGACGCGATCGTGATGCTCAACCGCGAGTTCGTGCGCGCCGGCGTCGATCGCCGCGGGTAGGGCCCTTCGAGCCATCACTGGAGCCCGTCGCCACATAGGCGACGGGCTTTATTTTGTTCTTCGGATCAAAATCCAGACCCCACGACCACTGCGCTCGGGATCACATCATTCGATAAGTATGGTATCGATTACATTCAATCAATCTTCCAAACCATACACATAAATTCTGCGCAGTTCCTTCGTCGCACCTGCGCTAGGCTCGAATCATCGCCGGGCAGGACATATCCAGCGCGCGCGAGCTTTGGTCGCGCACCGACGGCACCATCTTCGGTCCGCTGCGCTTTCGCGTGCGCCATCGGCTGGGCAATACCGGCGCGAACGACATCTATCTGGCCGAGGATGCGCAGCTCGGCCGCTACTTGATGCTCAAGCTGATCGACGCCGAGCGGAACTATGATCCCCGCGCGGTCGCCCAGCTCGAGAACGAAGCCCGGCTGCTGGCTCGCATCGATCACCCCAACGTCGCCGCCGTGCACGACTTCGGCCTGTTCGGCTGCGACATCTGCCTGGTGCTCGAGCACTTCGGCCGTTACGACCTCCCGCAGTGGCTCGCTGGAGGCCGGCGCACGCGGGCCGAGATCCGCGACGTGCTGGTCCAAGTCGGTCGCGGGCTCGCGGCTGCGCACGCGTCGGGGGTGATTCATCGTGACCTCCGGCCCCAGGTCGTGCGGGTCGACGATCGTCGGCGCGTGCGGCTGATCGACTTTGGCCGCGGTCGTGGCCTCGATCCCGAGAGCGACGCGTGGGAGCTCGACGAGCCCGACTTCGACGGTCACGCCGAGTACATGGCCCCCGAGGCGCGGACCAGCGGACGCCGAGACGCGCTCGCGGATCAGTACAGCTTTTGCGTGATCGCCTGGGAGGCGCTGACCGGCAAGCGCCCAGGATCCAACCCGACGCCGAGCTCGTGGGGGAGCGACGCGGGGCTCCTGCGGGTGCTCGCGCGCGGCCTCGCCTCGGCGCCCGAGGATCGCTGGCCGGACATGGAGCGGCTGGTCGACGCGCTCGAGCACACCCCGCCCCGCCGCGCCGGGTTCGCGGTCGTGGCGGTCCTGCTCGTTGCGCTGGCGGGGTTCGGCTGGCCTGGCGTGCGGGTCGACCCCGCAGCCCCCGCCTCGCAGGCTAGCGTGGACGCGATCGAGTTGGCGCTGATCGAAGCTCAACGCGCGCGCCTCGACGGTGAGGTCGAGCGGGCACACGAGCTCCTGACCGAAGCCGAACGGCTGCTAGAGGGCGTCGCGGAGCCCGATGAGCTGCTGCGAGCTGCCGTCGCGCTCGAGCGAGCTCGGATCTCGGCGATGGACCCGGCGCGCGAGTCGTTGTGATCAGCCGCCCGCGGCCGAAGGGTCCGAAAGGCTCAGTCTTTGAGATCTCGGTGCCGATAAAAGATCGAGATCGTGAGGCAGTGGAACTCGCGATCGGAGCTCTGCGTGACCACCTTGTCGACGATCTCGTAGCGGTCGATGTTCTCGTCGAGCCACTCGTTGATGCGGTCGCTGATGGCCTCGCGTTCGCGAGCCTTGGTCGCCGAGAACACCTTCACTCCGCTGAACGCCGACGCCATGACGCAACCTCCGGGTCGGCTTGGGATGTACCACCGGACGCCACGTGGTCCCAAGCAAATTCGGGCTTCGCGAGGCACGATGCGGTCGAGCCGCTGTCGAGCGCCCACCGCTCGGCCTCGACCGCCCCCCTGTCGTCCAGCGCCTACCACCCGCACCTCGCCAAACGCATGGTGCGCCCGGACTAGTCGATGAGGGCCTCCTGACCGACAATCCGCCCGTGAACACGCCCCCCTCCCAAGCCGAGCCCGCCACCGATACCTGGGCAACCGTGCGGTTGGTCGTTCGAGGCTCGGCCCGAAAATCCGACGCAGACGGCCCTCGGCCGGAAGGCTCCGACGATCCTCGGGCGAACCTGCTCGCTCTGATCGAACGGCTCGAGTCCGTGGCCGCGCTCTTGGCCGAGCGGGACGACGTGGGCGGGGTCGAGACCCGGGATCCCTTCGCGATCGCCGAAGGCCCCGACTTTCGCCCGGTCGAGCACCCCGAGTTGATTGCGTACACCACCCCGGCAGACCGCGTCGCCGTCGAGCAGGCTGCGTTGGCGCTGGCCGACGAGCTGGATCTGCGGGTCGAGTGCGAGTCCGCCGATCATCGGGGAGACGACTGGCGCGACGCCTGGAAGCGCTACTATCGGCCGCTCTACTTTCGTCCGCGGGTCGCTGACGCTGGGGCGCTGCTAATCCGGCCGAGCTGGATCGCCCGAGAGCCGGACGATCCGACGGCCGAGCTGGTGCTCGATCCTGGCCGCGCGTTCGGAACCGGCCTGCACGAGAGCACTCGGCTCTGCCTTCAGCTCTTGGTCGACCTCGCGGCGACCGGGCGACGGGATCCGACGCGAGCGCTCGATCTCGGCTGCGGCTCGGGGATCTTGGGACTCTCGGCCCTGCGCCTGTTCCCGCACCTGAGCTCGGTGCTGATGGTCGATCACGACCCCGAGGCGACCGAGACCACGCGGGAGAACGCGGAGCTCAACGGGCTCGAGGATCGCGTCGAGACCCGCGAGGCGATGCTCGAGCCCGAAGGACCCTCGCAGCCGCTCGACGGCCCCTACCCGCTCGTGCTCGCCAACATTCGTCCTTCGGTGCTGATCCCGAGCGCGTCGGTGCTCACGGGCTTGCTCGAGCCCGGCGGGGTGCTGGTGCTCTCGGGCATCCTGCGCGAGGAGGGCGATCAGGTCCGCGCCGCCTACCCGAGCCTGCGCGAGGTCGATCGGACCTACGAGAACGACTGGGTCGCGCTGCTGCTCGAGCGAGCTCCCAACCCATGACCACCCGCGTGTTCGCGCCCGAAGGTTCGAGCACGCCAAGCATCGGCGATCAGCTCGAGCTCGACGACGACGAGTCGCACTATCTGCTGAAGGTCCGCCGCGTGCGACTCGGCGGCGAGGTCGAGCTGCTCGACGGACACGGCGGGGTGTGGTTGGCGACGCTCGCGAGCGCGAAGGACAAGGCCCCCCGTCGGGCAACGCTGACGATCACCGCAGAGCGGCTGCGCCCCGAGCCGCGCTTCGCTCGGGTGCTGCTGCTCGGTGCGCCGGATCCCCCCGCGTTGCTCGACGCGCTGACCGGAGCCACCGAGCTGGGCGCGAGCGAGATCGTGTTGGTCGAGTGCGTCCGTAGCCAGGGGCGTGTGCCCTCGCGCGAGCGGATCGACCGGGTGCTGCGAGCTGCCCAGCGACAGTGCGGGCGCCCACGGGCTCCGCGGCTGCACGGCCCGTGGTCGCTGGCGCAGGCGCTCGAGCATCGGCGCGAGCTGAGCGGCTGGTTCGCGTGGGAGGGGACCGCGGTGAGTCACCAGGGGGACATCGTCGGTGAACCGGGGCGAGAAGCCCCACTCGATCCCATCGACCCGACCGCGGATCTCCGCCTGATGGTTGGACCCGAGGGTGGCTTCTCCGACGACGAAGTGCGGATGATCGCAGCGGCGGGGCTGCGCCCGGCCTCGCTGGGTCCGTGGATCCTGCGCACGCCCACGGCGGTGGTGGCTCTGCTTGCCCGCGCGTGGGGCTGAGCACCTTCGCAGTGCGGTTGCGTCGCGGGGACCAGCCGGTGCGCCCCGACGCATCCGGTGATAGTGTCCGGCGGTGCGCCAGGGGCACGGTGGCTCGCATCACCGAGGCGAGCCTTGCTACGCTCGCCGACCCTGCGCGCTGCCGCGCAGCACCAGCGGCAAGGACGACGATGAGCGAGGCAGGTAACGCGCACGAGTCGGTCGCCCACGACCGAGGGGCCGAGTCAGTCCCTGGCGGAGCAAAGCGGCCCGAGCCTCGCAGCAAGCCGCCGCGCGTTCCGGTCCGTAAGCGCGCGATGCCTTGCCCACACTGCGACGCCGAGCTGCCGCGCGAGCTCGCGGCGCAGCCCCAACCCGAGTGCCCTTACTGCCTGCTCCCGCTCGCGCCGGTCGAGGTCGCCGGGTTCTGGCGTCGCTTCGCTGCGCTGGTGGTCGACGCCCTGCTCTTGCTCGTGACCGCGGGACCGATCGCGTTGTTGCTCGATCGCCTGATCGATCCGCAGCCGCTGGCCCCCGACGCACGCGGCCTCGATCGCCTGCTCACCCTCGCAACCGTCGACTTCGGCCCGCTGCTCGGTCGGCTCGGCCCCTTCTTGGTCCTCGTGACCCTCTATTACCTCTTCGTCGTGTTCTTCACTGGTCGGACGATCGGTCAGCGCCTGCTAGCGATCCGCGTGATCGATCGACGCGGTGAGGCTCCGAGCCTAGCGATCGCCGGGCTCCGCTCGGTGGCTCAGATCGCGGGCACCCTCGCTGCCGCGCTCGGCCCCTTGTGGATCGCGTTCGACAGCGAGAAGCGGGCCTTCCACGATCACGTGGCAGGCACCTATGTAGTGAGGTCCGCGTGAGCCAGTTGCTCCGTCAGCTTCGCAAGTCTGGGGTCGTCGACGAGCTAGCGCTGCAGTCGGCGATGCGTCGCCAGCAGATCTACGGTGGCTCGCTCGACACCGTCCTGCTGGAGCTCGAGTTGCTCGATCCAGTCACGCTCGACGCCGAGCTCGCGCTCGCCAACCAGTGCGGGAGCGTCCCGGTCGGCGTGCTCGAGCCCGGGCCCGAGCGGCCTTGGGAGCTCGTCCCCCGCGAGCTGACCGACCTCGGCTGGGCGATGCCGCTGCGGCGTCACCTCGGTCGCATTCAGGTTGCGATCCATCCCGAGATCCCCGACGAGCGCCGCGCCCTGCTCGAGCGCACGGTCCAGCACGTCGAGGTGCTCGTCACCTGCGAGGCCGGCCTGGCCAAGCTCGCGGCCGAGCGGACCGGCTCGGTCATGCCGCAGCGCTACGCCGTGCTGGCGATCAAGTGGAAGCAGGCGCTGAGCCGCGAGCAGGTGCGGCCCGAGCCGGCGGCCCCGGCCGC
>CBFGLP010000231.1:0-4319 GCA_965649595.1 uncultured Myxococcales bacterium
GGAACAGGCCGACGTCGCGGACCTGCTCGCCGTAGGCGTCGCGATCGACCTCGTACACGCAGGGGGCCGGGCAGCGGCCGATCTGGTACTGCAAGCAGGGTCGCTTGCGGTGGTTGAGCACGAAGTCGGAGCAGGTCCGCAGCTTGAAGTGACGGTTGACGACCCGCAGCGTGTGGCGGGCCGAGGTCGCCGAGTGGTAGGGCCCGAAGTACTGGGCCCGGTCGTTGCCGATGTTGCGCACGACCTCGAGCCGCGGCCACTCGGCCTGCGGATCCAAGCGCAAGACCAGGTACTGCTTGTCGTCGCGCAACCTGACGTTGAAGCGCGGGTGGTGGCGCTTGATCAGGTTGTTCTCGAGCAGCATCGCCTCCTTGTCGTTGGAGGTGACGAGCGCCTCGATGTCACCGAGCAGGCGCTCGAGCATCGGCACGAAGAAGCGGGTGTCGTGGCCAGAGAAGTACTGGCGGACGCGCTGCTTGAGCTTGCGCGCCTTGCCGACGTAGACGACGCGACCCTTGCGGTCACGCATGATGTAGACGCCGGGATCGTTGGGCAGGCGATCGACCAGCTCGAGCAGCTGCTCGCGGTTGCGGGCGCGGGGCTGCCAGTCGGGCGGGACGTCGTCGGCCTGCTCGGCCGGGGCGAGGCGGCGGCGGGCCATGGTGAGCGTATCGATTAACCCGGATCGACCGCGGGGGCCCGCTCGAGCGGCCAGGGCTCGCCCTGACCGGGCTGGATCGGCGTCGGCTCAGCACCCTTGGGCCGGCAGGCGCGGGCCTCCAGCTTGGCGACCTCGACCTCGAACGCGGCCTTCTGCACCATCCACACCTTCGGCTTGGGCTCGCCGCGCGAGTCGTTGACGACCGTGTAGGCGATCAGCAAGAGCAGCGCGATCATGCCGACCATGTGGACCCGCTCCTCGAGCATCTTGTTGGGCGGGCGCCGGGTGATCGCCTCCCAGAACAAGAACACCAGACGGCCACCATCGAGCGCAGGGAGCGGCAGCAGGTTGAACAGGCCCAGCAGCGTGGAGATCAGCGCGCTGAAGAGCAGGAGGTCGGCCATGCCCTTGTCGGCGCTGACCTTGATCGCCTTGGCGATCGCCACTGGCCCACCGACCTTGGCCTCGGTCTTGCCAGTGATCAGCGCCCACAGCCCCTGCAGCTGACGAGCGGTCTGCTCGAAGGGGTACTTGGCCCCGACCACGACCGCCTCGGCCGGGTTGATCGGCGTCCACTCGACGCGCATGCCGAGCTGCGCGTTGAGGGCGGGCGGCTCGGGGTTGAGGTCCACGGTGCAGACCAGCTCTTCCTGGTTGCGGATCACCTCGAGCTCGATCCGCTGGCCGAGCTTTTGTTGGGTGGTCTCGATGATCTTCTGGCGGCCGTCGAGGCCGGTCATCGGCTCACCGTCGATCGCGACGATCTCGTCGCCCTCCTGCACGCCCGCAACCAACGCGGGGCTCGCTGGGTGCAGCCCGGACACCTGCGTGGCGACTGGCGTCTGGACACCCACGGTCGAGAACACCCCGATCGCGATCAACATCGCCGCGAGGTAGTTGGCGATCGGACCGCCCGCGATCGCCAGCAGCCGCGCCCAGACCGGGCTGTCTCGGAAGTTGCGGTAGCCCGGCGGAGGCGGCGGCAGCTTGCCCTCCTCGTCCATCGCGTACTCCTCGGGCTCCATGCCGACGATGTGCACGTAGGCGCCGAAAGGGATCGCGCTGATTACGAACTCGGTGCCCTTCCAGGTGAACAGGCGGAGGATCACCGGCCCGATGCCGATCACGCTGAAGCGGTCGACGTGCATGCCCCCGATCCGCGCGCACACGTAGTGGCCGAACTCGTGGACGATGATCAGGACCGAGAGCGCGAGGATGGCCAGGACCCAGGTCACCGCGGGAGTGTAGCCCAGCAGTCCAGCTCGACCGAGGCGGGCGAGGCGTCTACCAGTGGGCTCGCGCACGGCGAGGGCGCCGAGCGAGCCCGGCCTCCACAGAGTCAACGCGGCCGATCGAGGTGCCCCAAGCCGAGCCGTCCCAGCCGGCCTCGCACGAACCGGCTAGCCCGCTCCCGCACCCCGCTCTCGCGCGGCGGCGACCAAGCAGGACGCTCACCATTGGCTCCGAGCATCCGCTCGACCTCTTGCTGGGCGGTGATCAACCCGCCGCGCAACCACCCCAGGGTCGCCTGACCGAGGTTGCGCCGGATCGCCAGCAGCTCACCCGGGATCACGGCGGCTCGATCGCCACAGAACACCTGCCGCGTAGCCCACAGCGCGTGGTCCGGGTCGAGCAGGCCATCGGTGATCAACCACACCCGACCGTGGGCGCTGCGAGCCGCTCGCATGAGCGCGGTGCCGGGCTCGAGATCGGAGATCGTCCGCAACTGCGGGACCTTGGCGTGCAGGATGCTCAGCACGCTCAACGTGTTGTCGCGCGAGCGCTCGTCGAGCGCGAGGATCTCGAAGGGCAACAGCCCGGCGGCGTCATCGGCCAGGTCCACCTCGGCCACGTCCCCATCCCTCGGCCCGGCCGCGAGATCTCCAGGGAACAACGAATTCTCACGATCTGGGGTCCGATCGTCGCCTCGCTCGGCGCGCGTGCTGTCGACCCATTCGCCTGCGGCCAGCTCGGCGGCCAAGCTCGTGGCCAGCTGGACGGCGTCCCGGACCATGTCCGGGAGGCGGTCTTCATCATCGCGCAGGCACAGGGCGATCGTCAGGGCAGTGG
Organism: uncultured Myxococcales bacterium; assembly: GCA_965649595.1. Classification (GTDB taxonomy): domain Bacteria; phylum Myxococcota_A; class Polyangia; order Nannocystales; family Nannocystaceae; genus Plesiocystis. The sequence goes on from CBFGLP010000231.1 coordinate 2,732, forward strand.
GCATCGGGTCTCGGAGCGCCCGACTAGGGCTGATTCGACTCACGGGCGTGGGTGCTTGTCTGGGCGAGATCTTCGTTGCAGCGTGGGGAGCTTGTCCCGCGGCCATGAGGCCGGTCAAGCTCGCGGCCGAAACGATCGAGCCCGAAGCGACGACTCGGGACACCCGAGCACTTCGACCGCCCGCGCATCTCCCTTCGCGGGCGCGAGCGCGACGATCGTAGTCAGCCTCCAGGCGCCGAGAAGCTGCAAGCGCGAGCGACGAGGGCCGACAAGGGGATGCGCGGCCGACACTTCGGACCCGGCCAGCGCCTTGCCAAGCGAGAACCCAGGTCCGACCATTCGCCAAAGGAGCCGTCATGGCTGGGATCAACAAGGTCATCCTCATCGGCAACCTCGGACGTGACCCCGAGTTGCGCTACACGCAGGGCGGCATGCCCATGGGCACGCTCTCGGTTGCCACGACCCGCAAGTGGAAGAACAAGCAAACCAACGAGTGGACCGAGGAGACCGAGTGGCATCGAGTCTCGGTGTTCGGTCAGACCGCCGAGCACTGCAACAACTACCTATCGAAGGGCCGTCAGGTGTACGTCGAGGGCCGGCTGCGGACGCGTAGCTACGACGACAAGGACGGCAACAAGCGCTACGTTACCGAGATCGTCGCCGACACGGTCCAGTTCCTCGGTGGCCGCGGCGAGGGCGGTGGCGCCGGCGGTGGCGGCTACGAGGGTGGCGGCAGCGGTGGGGGCTACGGTGGGGGTGGCGGTGGCGGCTACCAGGGCGGCGGTGGTGGTGGCCGGCGCGGTGGCGGTGGTGGTGGTGGCGGCCGCAGTGGTGGTGGCGGCGGCGACTATGGCGGCGGCTACGGCGGTGGTGGTGGCGGTGGCGGTGGCGAGCCCGAGCCCTACGATCCCGGTGACTATTCGCCCGTCGGTCCCGAGGACGACGATATCCCGTTCTGATTCGGCGCTGGTTGGCGACCTCGCTCCGTCCCCATCCGCCGGTCGTTGCGCCGGAGGCTGGGGGCGGAGTAGTTCAAAGCCATGGATCCGAGCACGTTCGTGTTCCGGGATGCCCGGGTCAGCGACGAGGATGCAGTCCTCGAGCTCGCCACTCACCTCGACACGCTCAACCTCCCACCTGACCGCGCGTTCCTCCGCGAGCTGCTCGAGCGCTCGCAAGAGTCGTTCTCGGGCGGTCAGAACCCCGACCTCTTCGACCCCGATCGCCGCTTCGTGTTCGTGCTCGAGGCCCCCGACGGCCGCGTCGTCGGGACCTCGATGATCCACGCTCAGCACGGCACCCGCCACGAGCCGCACGTGTTCTTCCGGGTGATCGACGAGGAGCGCTACGCCGAGCTGCACGTCGGCGACGAGCGTCGCGAGGTGCACATGGTCCACAAGATGCTGCACCTCGGGCTGACCTATCAGGGTCCGACCGAGGTCGGCGGCTTGGTCCTGCACCCGGGCCTGCGCAAGCACCCGCGCAAGCTCGGCCGTCTGCTCTCGCTCGGTCGCTTCCTCTACATCGCCGCGTTTCGCCACCGGTTCCGCGATCGCGTGCTCGCCGAGCTGCTCCCGCCGCTCGAGCG
>CBFGLP010000232.1:0-8239 GCA_965649595.1 uncultured Myxococcales bacterium
CCCCGCAGCCAGTCTCTCCAAGCACGCGGGACGTCTTCGAGGCCGAGCGCGGCGCGGGTCGGCGGCATCCAGCGGGGCCGGATCGGGTGCGTGCGCAGCTTCATGTTGGCCTCGTCGGGCGTGCGGCCGCCCTTGCGGAGGTTGCAGTCCGAGCACGCGGTCACGATGTTCTCCCACGAGGTCGGACCGCCGCGGTGGCGCGGGACCACGTGGTCGAGGGTCAGCTCACGTCGTGGCGGTCGATCACCGCAGTACTGGCAGGTGAAGCGATCGCGGACGTGCACGCCCTCGCGAGAGAAGCGGACGATGTACTGCTGGGGACGATGCGGGCCGAGCAAGCGGACCACCGCGGGCGCCGGGAACTCGCGGGCGACGGTTCGAACCGGGCGCTCGTGGGCGGCGACCATCTCGACCTTACCGAGGAAGCTCATGCAGATGGCCCGCTGCCACGGGATCACCCGTAGCGGCTGGTAGCCTTGGTCGAGCAGCAAGGTATCGAACATCGTCACGGCCGAATCCATTCGATGAGCTGGGTGGTGTCTCGATTCGGTAGGCAACATCGCGCGGGAACTCTAGCAGCCCATCCGAGGGTTCACCACGTCGAACGACAGTGAGGCCTGAGGGCGCCCGAGCACCCCCAGCGTCGAATCCAGGCTGTCCTCAGGCGCCAGCGTCGGGCTGGATCGTCGATTCGTCCGCTCGTGAGCCGCTCGCCGGGTCGCTCGTGGTGCGGCGGCGCTGTCGGTTCCACCCGCGAGCGAGCTGGGGTACACCGCCGACGTGCGCTGGACTCCCGAGAGCCTCGCCGCAGCCGCCGGTGGACGCCTGCTGCGTGCATGTCCCCGGCCGATCGTGGCCGCATTCATCGATAGCAGGCAGCCGCGTCGCGACGCGCTCTTCGTGCCGATCGTCGCGGCCCGTGATGGGCACGAGTTCATCCCCGCTGCGATCGCGGGGGGAGCCAGCGCGGTGCTCATTCAGCGAGGCAAGACCCCACCAGCGGGCGAGGTCAGCGTGATCGAGGTCGAGGACACGCTCGTGGCCCTCGGGTCGCTCGCACGCGCGGCGAGGGCCGAGATCCACGGGCCGGTCGTGGCGATTACGGGCAGCAATGGCAAGACGACCACGCGGGCGTTCGTCGAGGCGACGCTCGCTGCCCACTTCGACCCGGTCTTGTGCACGCGCGGCAACTTCAACAACCACCTCGGGCTGCCGCTGACCCTGCTCGACTGGCCGGACGAGCGCCGCAGCCCCGCCGCCGCGGTGCTCGAGCTGGGCATGAGCGCGCCGGGGGAGAACGATCACCTCGCTCGGATCGCGGGGCCGACGGTCCACGTGATCACCTCGATCGCGCTCGAGCACCTCGAGTTCATGGGCTCGATCGAGGCGATCGCCGCGGCCGAGGCCGAGCCGATCTCCCACTTGCGCAGGCAGGGTGATGTTCGGCCCGCGCTGGTAGTGCCCGCCGACGAGCCGCTCTTGCGCCCGCACGTGGCCGCGGCGGCACCGGAGGTTCGGGTGATTCGATTCGGGCCCGCGGGGGCCGAGGGTGTCGACGTCGGGATCGTCGAGGTCGAGGTCGGCGAGCGCACGCGGGCGGTGATCGATGTCGAGGGCGAGCGCGTCGAGCTGCGGCTGGCCACGTTCGGTGCCCACAACGCTCGCAACGCCGCAGCCGCGCTGGCGGTCGCGCGGCACCTCGATCTCGCGCTCGCGCCCGTGGTCGAGGCCATCGAGCAGGTCGAGCCGGTCGGCGATCGTGGGCGCGTGCTCGCGTACGACGAGCACCTGCTGATCGCCGACTGCTACAACGCCAACCCCGGGTCGATGGCGGCGGCGCTCGACAGCCTGGCCCAGATGCGCTCGCACATGACGGGCCCGCTGCTCGCGGTGCTCGGCGACATGCTCGAGCTCGGGACCGACGAGCTCGCCCTGCACGCGCAGGTTGGGGAGCGAGCCGCCGCGCTCGAGCTCGATGGGGTGCTGGGCTTCGGTCCGCGGGCGCGGGCGATCGTCGATGCGGCTCGGGCCGCAGGCGTACGAGCGCAGGCGCTCGACGCAGATCAGGTCGACGAGGCGGCGACCTGGGTCCGCCAACACTTGGCCAACGAGCCGCCGGGCGCCGTGCTGTTCAAGGCCAGCCGCGGGATCAAGCTCGAGCGGGTGATCGCGGCGCTAGGCCTCGGAGCCGGCCAGTAAAGAGAGCATCCGTCGCATCCCGCCAGCAAGCGGCTTGGGCAGCGCCTTGCGGGCGCTCTCCAGCACCGGCACGACCAGGTGATCCCCGATCGCGTCCGCGGCCGCGACGAAGCCGGAGGGCAGCGGCTTGAAGTGCAGATCCAGGTGATCGCCCTCGGTCTCGATCCCGTCGAGGGTCATCAGCGAGGTCATCAGACCGAGCGCGTGGCGGACCCGTGGATCATTGGACAGCTTGGGCACGCGCATCAGATCGAGCACCACGCGGTTGGCGTGGGCGTCGACGATCATCGCGGGCATGTCGGGCAGGTGCTGGACGAGATCGCCGGGGCGCGAGAGGTCGAGCGCGCGGGTGATCAGCAGCGCGGAGATCTGCGACTTCTTGGTGTCGACCGGGATCATCGACACGTCCTCGAGCCGCAGCTCGATCCGCAGCTCGTCGCCAGTGATGTGGAGGCGATCGATGAACAGCACCGCGCTCGCCCGCACGCGGGTCTTCATCAGATCGAAGGTTGCGCCCATCCGCAGGCCGGGCGGCGCCGCGGCGATCTCGAGATCCTCGACCTTCTCGGGGTCGGCGAGCTCGGCCGCCAACCAACGAAACGCGGCGAGCGGCATCCCGAAGCGCATGCCCATCGCGTTGCGGAGCACTCGGCTGAACTCCTCGGGGTGACGCTGGAGATAGCGTCGAGCAGCGGACAGGACATCTGCGGGGCGCAGCATGACCGGAGCATACGCAAAAGCCCCGACCTTCGTCTGTGCGCGCGGGCAAGCGGCCGTGCCCCCGGGGCCGGTGGGCGAGCGCCGCAGCGAACGAGCCGACGCGTTCGGCTGGCGCTCGCTCGTGGTCCACGCGGCGAGTGCGATCGGGGGATCGCAGGCCTACGCGAGGAGGCTGGTATGCTGCGCACGAATGCGACAGACCAAGGGGCAATCCGGCACTCGCTCGTGGTTTTCCTGGGGTCGCTTTTCCCTGGTCCCTGCTTCCTGGGCTCGCTCGCTCGCGCTCGTCGGGGTGCTCGCCGGGGCGCTCGCTTGCGATGGGGCCGGTAAGGGCACCGAGCAGCCGGGCTCCAAGGACGGATCGGAGGGCGCGAAGCAGCGCTCGCACTCGCCGATCTCGATTGCGGCCGGCAGCGGACACGCCTGTGTGCTGCGCGAGTCGGGCAAGGTCGCCTGCTGGGGCCGCAACGATCAAGGCCAGCTCGGCGATGGGACCACCGAAGATCGCAGCAGCGCGGTCGCGGTCCAGGGGCTCGCCGACGTGGTCGAGCTCGCGCTCGGGCGCGACCATACGTGTGCGCGTCGAAGCGATGGCGCGGTGCTGTGCTGGGGGAGCAACGCTCGTGGTCAGCTCGGCATCGGCCAAGCGGGGGCGGGGAGCCGCCGACCGGTGATGGTCCGTGGGCTGTCCGACGCCAAGGCGATCGCCAGCGGTGACGAGCACACCTGTGCGCTGCGCAATGACGGGCCGATGGTGTGCTGGGGAGATAACCGCGACGGCCAGCTCGGCAACGCGGCCCAGCCGATGTGGACCGAGCCCGCACCTCTGCGCACGATCGTCGACGCGAGCGTGATCGCGGCCGGCTCGCGGCACACCTGCGCGCTGCGTGAGGGCGGCAAGGTGATCTGCTGGGGGGCCAACGCCTCGGGCCAGCTCGGCGACGGGACCACCGAAGGTCACGAGCGGGCCAGCTCCGTGGTCGCGCTGCCGGCCGTGGTCGCGCTCGCGGCCGCGGGCTCGAGCACCTGCGCGGTCGGAGGCGAGGGCGTGTATTGCTGGGGGGCGATCGCCGACGGCAGCAAGACCAGCCGACCGATCAAGCTGACCGAGGGCAGCGCCAACGATCCGATCAGCGAGGTCGCGCTGGGCCCCGAGCACGGCTGCGTGCGCCACCGCGGCGGGCAAGTTCGCTGCTGGGGTGACAACCGCGACGGTCGGCTCGGGACCGGCGACTTTTCTTCGCAGGCGCGGCCGGTGTCTGTGCAGCTCGGCGGAGCGGCCAGCGACCTCGCGCTCGGTGGCCGCCACTCGTGCGCGCTGCGGGCCGACGCGAAGGTGCTGTGCTGGGGAGACGACGCTGGCGGGGCGCTCGGTCGCGGCGAGACCTCGCAGGAGCAGGCGCCGGGCGGAGTCCGACGCGTGCTCGACATCTCCGACGCGGGTGCCCTCGGTACCGGCGACGGCTTCTCGTGTGCGCTGCGCCGCAGCGGCGAGGTGTGGTGCTGGGGTCGCAACGAGCTCGGTCAGCTCGGCGATGGCGGACCTGCGGCCGATCGCTTCGTGCCCGCGCCGGTCGACGGCATCGAAGACGCGGTCGCGCTCGCGGTCGGCGAGGCCCAAGCCTGCGTCGCGCGAAAGACCGGAGCGGTCGCGTGCTGGGGCGCCAACGATCAAGGTCAGCTCGGGCGTCCGGCAGGTGAGCCGCTGCGCCGACCGGTGGCGGTGCCCAAGGTCGAGTCGGCGATCTCGGTCAGCCTCGGCAGCGCCCACGGCTGCGCGATCCAACAAGGTGGCGCCGTGCTGTGCTGGGGCAGCGACGCCGAGGGTCAGCTCGGCGACGGTGCAGGGGCCCGCGGTGGCAAGGTCGCGAACCTCGGCGACGCGGTCGCGCTCAGCTCGGGTCGCGCCCACACCTGTGCGTTGCGCAAGAGCGGGGCGGTCTCGTGTTGGGGCAGCAACGTGCAAGGTCAGCTCGGCAACGGAGCCGGAGCGGCGCAGCTCAAGCAGCCCGCCCACGTGCCCGTCACGGTCGCCAAGCTCGGCGACGCCTCCGAGGTCTCCGCGGGTCCCGATCACACCTGCGCGCGCAAGCGTGACGGGCAGGCCGTCTGCTGGGGTCGCAACGATCAAGGCCAGCTCGGCAGCGGGACCGCGAGCCACGTGTGGACCAGCCGGGTGCCGGTCCAGAACCTCGCGGGCGTGACCGCGCTCGACGTCGGAGCCGTGCACGCGTGCGCGGCCATGGGCTCGCGGATCGCTTGCTGGGGGGACAACGCCGCCGAGCAAGGTGGCTACGAGGGCGCGAGCTCGGCCACTCCACGCATCGGTCACCAGGACGTCGACGCGGTCGAGCTGGCGCTCGGTCGTGATCACAGCTGCGCCCGGTTACGCTCGGGCGAGGTCGCGTGCTGGGGCAGTAACGAGCACGGCCAGCTCGGCGATGGTGGGCGCACGGTCTCTTCACAGCCGGTCGAGGTGAGCGGGATTTGATGCGACCTTCGAGTGCTCACGGGTGCCCCTGTCCACCAGCTTCGGTCCTTGCTTGAAGCAGGACTCGAACCCTGCTTAGAGTGGGATGATGGTGCACACGTCGCGCTGTGGTTCGCTGTTCTTGCCTCTATCGCTGCTCGGTCTGCTCGGCTGTCCTCGTGAGCCCTCCGAAGGCGATGACGATGTCGGCGAGACATCTACCGGTGACGAGGAGTCGTCCGGAGACACCGAGTCCGATACCAGCGACGACAGAGGCGAGACCGGGGATCCCGAGTGTGGCAACGGCGTCGTCGATGGCGACGAGCAGTGCGATGACGGCAACACGGTAGATACCGACTATTGCAGCAACGCGTGCACGCTGCCGACCTGCGGAGACGGCATCGTGCAGCCCGGCGAAGGCTGTGACGCCGGAGCCGACAACGGCCCCGGCAAGGCATGCAACGCGATGTGCCAGCCGAACGTGTGTGGCGACGGTGAGCTGGGCCCGGGCGAGAGCTGCGACGACGGCAACGACGTCGACGACGACGAGTGCAGCAACACCTGCGCGCTGGCGAGCTGCGGCGACGGGATGCTCGACCTCGGGGAGCAGTGCGACGATGGAAACGGAGTCGACGACGACGCCTGCCTCGCCACCTGCGTGGCGGCCTCGTGTGGCGATGGGGTCGTGTTCGTGGACGAGGAGTCGTGCGACCAAGGAGCGCTGAATTCCGACACCGCCGAGTGCACGGCGTCGTGCGAGCAGGCGCAGTGCGGTGACGGTCTCGTGTGGGCGGGCATGGAGGAGTGCGACCTCGGGGCCGCCAACAACGGGCCGACCTCGGCCTGCCTCGAGTCGTGCGTGGCGAACGTGTGCGGCGACGGCTTCGAGGGTCCCGAGGAGGCCTGTGACGACGGAAACGAGGTCGACGGTGACGGCTGCTCGTCGACCTGCGTGCTGGAGAGCTGCGGCGACGGGGTGATGCAGGCGAGCGAGGAGTGTGACGACGGCAACGACGTCGACACCGACGGCTGCACGAGCGCGTGCAAGCTGCCCGCGTGCGGCGACGGCCTCATGCAGGCGGGCGAGGAGTGTGACGAGGGCAACGCCAACGCCAACGATGCCGAGTGCACGCTCGGATGCACGATCGCGGAGTGTGGTGACGGCCTGGTCCACGCGGGCGTCGAGCAGTGCGATGACGGGGACGCCAACGCCAATGACGCCGCGTGCAAGGCCGACTGCACGGACAACTATTGTGGCGACGGCCAGCAAGGCCCTGGTGAGGGCTGCGACGACGGCAACTCGAGCAACGGCGACACGTGCACGAACGCGTGCACGCTGGCGAGCTGCGGTGACGGCTTCGTGCAGGACGGCGAGCAGTGCGACGACGGTGATGGGGTCAACAGCGACGAGTGCACGAACGCATGCACGCTCCCGGCCTGCGGCGACAGCATCGTGCAGGCGGGTGAAGAATGTGACGACGGCGATCAGGACAACACCGACGCCTGCACGAACACCTGCGACGATGCCGAGTGTGGCGACGGGATCGTGCAGCCGGTGATCGGGGACGAGTGCGACGACGGGAACCTGATCGGCAACGACGGCTGCTCGTCGATGTGCGTCGAGCAGAAGGTCGTGCAGGTGGACTTGGGCCAGTTCTTCTCGTGCGCGGTGCTGGACACCGGCAAGGCGCGATGTTGGGGCGGCAATGGTTTTGGACAATTGGGCTACGGCAACACCATCGCGATTGGGGACGACGAGCACCCTTACACCGCGGGTGATGCGGGCTTTGGTGGAACGGTCGTTCAGATCACTGCCGGCACCACTCACACCTGTGTGTTGTTGGACACGGGAGCAGTCCGCTGTGCGGGCCACGGCTTCGATGGCGCGCTCGGCTATGGCAACACCGTCTCGATTGGCGACAACGAGCTGCCCTCGATCGCCGGGGACGTCTTCGTCGGTGGTACCGTCACACAGGTCACTGCTGGAGAACGGCACACCTGCGCGTTGCTCGACACGGGAGCAGTCCGTTGCTGGGGCTACGGTGGCAATGGCTCGCTCGGCTACGGCAACACCAACAATATCGGCGACAACGAGGCCCCGGCCTCCGCGGGGAACGTCAACGTCGGCGGTACCGTAGAACAGATCGTCGCCGGTGACCTCCATACCTGTGCGTTGCTCGACACGGGAGCGGTCCGTTGCTGGGGCGCGGGAGGTTCCAAGCTCGGCTACGCGAGCCCGAACAACATCGGCGACAACGAGACCCCGGCCTCCGCGGGGGACGTCGACGTCGGTGGTACCGTCGTCCAGATCACCGCCGGTGACATCCATACCTGTGCGTTGCTCGACACGGGGGCAGTCCGCTGCTGGGGCGACGCATCCCTCGGCCAGCTCGGCTACGGGAACACGAACAACATCGGCGACAACGAGACCCCTGCGTTCGCGGGTAACGTGATCGTCGGCGGCCCGGTCGTCCAGATCACCGCAGGCGACTTCCATACCTGTGCGTTGCTCGATACGGGGGCGGTCCGCTGCTGGGGCAACGGCTTTAGCGGCCAACTCGGTTACGGGAACACGAACAACATCGGTGACAACGAGATCCCGGCTTCCGCGGGGGACGTGAACATCGGCGGCTTGGTGCAACAAGTCGACGCCGCCTATCGACACGTGTGTGTTGTGCTCGTCAATGGTGCCGTCCGCTGCTGGGGCCGAGGCGCTACCGGCGAGCTCGGCTACGGAAACGCGAATCAGATCGGCGACAACGAGCTGCCCTTCACCGCCGGCAACGTGCAGGTGTTCTGACCCGAGCGAGCCTCGCTGGTCTGCGAGCGCTCGCTCGTACACACTCCCCT
>CBFGLP010000233.1:0-3245 GCA_965649595.1 uncultured Myxococcales bacterium
GAATAGGGCGCGCTCTTCATGATCGGGAAAGGCCCTCCCCATGTGTGGGCCTGCACCCAAATTAGGGCCTCGCACCACCCGTTGGGTGTAAACGCGTACCGATGAATAACAGTGTAAACGCGTACTGAACTCAACCGAGCACAGGGATTTGATCGGTCCTGTCGTCGATCGAAAGATCGATGTGAGCGCGAGAAATGAACGGCGGGCCCAGGAGTCGAACCTGGAGTTCTTTTGGACCCGAATCGCATGGGCGCCATCGTCCGATGTCGCCCCATCCGAACCCTGCTGATGGACAGTTCTAAAGACTGTTGTGTTTACCAATTACACCAGCCCGCCGAGCGCGAACACTAGCCGAGGTCCGAGCCGGTGCAAGCCGAGCGCGACGATCAGGATGTGAGCATCCAGGCAAGCGCGGCCCGGAGCCGCTCGGCGCTGTCGGGGCCGTCGAGGACGTCGCCGTGGGCCGGGATGACGCGGGTGAAGTCGTGGCTGAAGATCCGCTCGACGCTGGCTCGGGCGGCCGGGCGATCGCGGGTGCCGACGCGCCAGATCCGGCTCTGGGCGAGCCGATTGTGGGCGCCGACCATGCGCAGGATCAGCGGGGTCAGCAGGCCCTGGGTCGCGTGAATGTTGAACACCAGGTCGGTGACCAGCAGCGTGCAGCTCGGGGTGTGGACGAACACGAACTCGTCGATCGTCGGGGCGCCTGCGATCGCAATCGGGATCAGCGTGGGCCACTGCGGGTCGCGCTCGGACAGCGGCGCGTCGATTCGGAGGTCGGGCCGCTTGCTGGCCAGCGAGGCGGGGGCGTGGACGCGGGCTGTCGGAAAGCGCTCGAGCGCGGGGCCGACGTAGAGGTGGTGCAGCAGGCTGGGCGCGACGAGGTGGCCGACCGGGCCGAGCTCGGTGATCGCGGCCGCGAGCGCGTCGTCGATCGGTGGCGGTGAGTGGATCACCAGCTCACCGCCGGGCAGCCGCACGATCGTGCTGCGGACCGGCAGGAAGAAGCCGGCGTGGATGCGGATGCTGAACTCGTGGGTCCACAGATCGGGTGCGCAAGGTTTGAGCATGACGACGAAACTAGTCAAGCAGGCTTTACCATATTGGTCAAGCATGCTTGACAAATATCTCGACCGCGGGATCATGCTCGGCGATGTCGCGCAAGCGCAGGGCCGCAGGACCGCCCGAGATCAGCGAGGCCGAGCTCGCGGCTCGACTCGAGCGGGCCAAGGCGCAGAGCGTGCCGCAGCTGCTGTTCAAGACGGCGCGACTGCTCAACGAGCGCGCGCTCGCTCGGCTCGAGCCACCACCCGGCGCGACGCGGCTCCGGGCGGCGCACACCAGCTTGTTCCCGCACCTCGATCGCGAGGGCAAGCGCCTGACCGAGCTGGCTGGGCGGCTGGGCATCAGCAAGCAAGCCGTCGGGCAGCTGGTCGACGAGCTCGAGCAGCTGGGGATGGTCGAGCGGATCCCCGATCCGCTCGACGGTCGAGCCAAGCTGATCCGCTTCAGCAAGCGCGGGGCGGCGGCGCTGCTCGACGGGCTCGCCCACCTCGATCGACTCGAGCGCGAGCTGGTCGAGCAGCTCGGGAGCGAGCGGATGCAGGCGCTGCACGAGACGCTCACGCTGCTGCTCGAGCTGCTCGAGCAACCGAGCGAGGCCGAGTAGGCGAGCGCCGACTGCTTGGACCATCCGATCCGCCGGGCTGATTTCGCGCTCGCGCGATCGACTCGCCCAGCTGTTCTGAATTGGTCCACCCATTGTCGCGAAGTCGACCAGCGCACGATAGCGATCTCGTGGGGTTGGCGCGCAGCAGGCAGGGCAGTCGCGAACTGCGATCGTGGCGGTGTGCGCGAGTCAACCCGAAACGGGAGTCCTGGCTGCACGATGGGGTGAGCCGTGGACATGTGAGCTCCGCATGTTCATGTGCGCGGTTTTGAAGCTGACCATTTGCGCCCGATCGGATCGTGGTGCAAGGCGCGGCCGCTCGGCGTTATCGTGAACCTCCTCGCCAGTCGCCGCTCGTCGCGGTGATTCGAGCAAGCCAGAGATGCCGCGATGACTCAGGGCCAACGTCATCCCCGAACCAAGGGGTCCGACACCGATCACGAACCGGTCCTCGCCTGGCTGAAAGAGACGATGGGCCAAGTGCTCGGCGTCGAGTCGGCCCGCATCGAGCCCAGCATGCGGTTTCGCGAGTTGGGGTTGGATTCGGAGCAGATCACCGATCTGGTGTCCCGCTTGTCCACCCACGTGGGCTATCCGCTCTCGCCGGTTGCGCCGTGGGAGCACCCGACGCCACTCGCGTTGGCGAAGCACGCCGTCTCGCAGGCCAGCAACTACGATCCGGAGCGCACGATCCCATCGCTGCCGAGCTATGGGCGCAACCTCGTTGGGCTCGCCGCGGGGGCTTCGTCGGAGCCGATCGCGGTGATCGGTATCGGCTGTCGATTGCCGGGTGGCGTCAGCAACCCCGAGCAGCTGTGGGAGCTGCTGCGCAACGGCGGCAACGCGATCAAGCAGGTCCCGGGCGATCGCTGGGACATCAAGGAGTACCTCGACGTCGATCGTGCCGCGCCAGGCAAGATGACGACCCGCTGGGGGGCGTTCCTCGATCAGATCGACGGCTTCGATGCGACCTTCTTCGGGGTCTCGCCGCGCGAGGCCCAGCAGATGGATCCGCAGCAGCGGCTCTCGCTCGAGTTGGCTTGGGAGGCGCTCGAGGACGCGGGCATCGATCCGCTGCGCCTGCGCGGGGGCAACGTCGGCGTGTTCATGGGCGCGATGTGGTCCGACTACGCGCGGCTGACCACCGACGATCCCCGCGACATCGATCAGCACACGGGCACCGGCGCCGATCTGTCGATCATCTCGGGTCGGATCTCGTACACGCTCGGGCTCGAAGGCACGAGCATGACGATCAACACGGCGAGCTCGAGCTCGCTGGTCGCGGTCCACCTCGCCTGCCAGAGCTTGCGGCTCGGTGAGACCACGATGGCGCTGGCCGGCGGCGTCAACCTGATCATCACGCCGCACAACACGATCGTGATGAGCAAGCTCGGCACCCAGAACCCCGCGGGGCAGTGCCGAGCGTTCGACGCGAGCGCGAACGGCTACGTCCGAGCCGAGGGCGGCGGGCTGATCGTGCTCAAGCCGCTCAGCCGAGCGATCGCCGACGGTGATCGGATCTACTGCTTGATCCGCGGCAGCGCGGCCAACAACGACGGGTTCTCCAACGGCCTGA
>CBFGLP010000234.1:0-2620 GCA_965649595.1 uncultured Myxococcales bacterium
GCTCGCTGGCGTCCCACGCCAACGCGCAACGCTAAAAGCCGCTTGACGGGCGTCATCGTATTGCTATCCCTGAACTCGGTGGCACCCACCGAGAACACCACGCGACTAGCCGAAGCCGAAGCCGAAGCCGAACGCGATCGCGCCATCGCCGAGCGCGACAGGGCGATTGCCGAGCGCGAGCACTACCGTCGGATTTATCTCGAGATGCTCGAGCGCAACAAGCGACTCGCGCAAGGGCTGCTCGGCCAAAAGTCCGAGCGTCTGTCCGAGAGCGAATCGCAACTCACGCTGCAGATCCTCGGCTCGCTGCTCGTGTCTGGCGACACCGAGGTCGCCTCGGAGGCAGGAGGTGAACTTGCCGACGGATACTGCGACTGATCAAGCCTCCACCGAGCTCGTGCCCGAGAGGGCGGCTCCGCTCCTGGATCGCCCGCAGCGGCTGGCGATCTTGCCGAGTTGGTGGTTCTGGAACGACCCGAGCAACTGGGCGCTGATCAAGGGTCCGTTCACGGTGATCGCCATGACCACCCTGGTGGTCGTGCACCCTCAAAAGCGGCTACGAGCTGGTCATAGTCCTGCAGCGGCCCCATTCACACACTGCTCACGTCCCGGCCCCAGGCACCTCGGTGCGCGGGGCCGTATCCTTCGCTAAATGGCCTCGGTGCTCCGCACGGCGCTCGCGCTCTCGCTCACCTCGCTCCCCCTCTCGTTGGCCTGCACGGGCAGCGGCGAGTCCGAGAGCGACGAGGCCGACTCGAGCGAGGGCGTGCAAACCGACGAAGATACGAGCTCGGACGACGCGAGCGAGAGCGACACCAGCCCGCAGGAGGGTTGGGTGTCGCTGCGCAAGACCGACGAGAGCGAGGGGGCGATGATGAGCGTCTGGGGCCCGAGCCCCGACGAGGTCTACGTCGTCGGCGGCCAGCTAGAGCCCAACACTGGGACGGTCTTGCGCTTCGATGGCAGCAGCTGGACGCGCGAGGAGCTACCGCCCGACACGCCGATGCTGCACTGGGTCTATGGCGTCGACGATCGCGTGTGGGCGGTCGGTCGCGTGGGCACGATCGTGGTCCGTGATGAAGGCGGCTGGTCGTCGGAGGTCAGCCCAACCGACAAGATCCTGTGGGGCATCTGGGGCGCCAGCGCCGACGAGCTCTGGGCGGTCGGCGGCGACGGGGTCAGCGACGATCCGGTGCTGGTTCGCCGCGAGGGATCATCGGGCACCTGGTCGACCGTGACCTTGCCCGAGCTGGGGACCAACTCGCACGCGCTGTTCAAGATCTGGGGCACCAGCGCGACGGACATCTGGGCGGTTGGCGACCTCGGCTCGACGGTCCACTGGGACGGCAGCGCCTGGACGGCGCACCCGAGCGAGGCGGGCATCGATCTGATCAGCCTGTGGGGCTCGCCGAGCGAGGGCATCGTCGCGGCCGGTGGCCGAGCCAACGCTCATATCGGGCGGCTCGCGGGCGAGACGTGGACGACCCAGACGCTCGAGCATCCGGGGCTCAACGGTGTGTGGGTCGATCCGACCGGGCCGATCACGATGGTCGGGGTCCAAGGGACGATCCTGAGCGTGACGCCGGGTAGCTTCGAGGTCGTCGAGGAGCAGAGCGGGACACCGATGGTGTTGCACGCGGTGTTCGGGTTTGCTGGTGGGCGACGCTTCGCGGTCGGGGGGACCTTGCTCTCGCCGCCGCCCTACTCGGGGATCATCCTCGGGGACGAGTAATTCAATCTCGCGGCACGAAGAAGAGCGAATTCGCCTCGTCCCGACATTGCGGATCATCGACAAAGTCGTTGAAATTCAGCAAGTGCGTTGCGACGTCGACCAGCTTCTGGCTCGCGTAGGTCGGACGGTGCTGATTACCCCGCGGATCGACCCAGGGATCGATGTGAAAGTACCCGAGCAGCACCTGCTTGCCGAGCGCGGTCAGCTTGCGGACCAAGGGCACGAAGTCGGCGTCACCGCTGATCAGCACGCAGATGTCGAAGCGGTCGAGGTGGGCGAGGTCGAGCACGTCGAGCGCCAGCTCGACGTCGATGCCCTTTTGGCTCAGCTCGAAGCGGGGCGCCTCCTCGCCGACGTCCCGCCGACGCTTCTCTCGTAGCGGCAGGTAGTGCGGCACGATGCCGGCGTCGATCAGCGACATCTCGAAGTCGCGATCCTTGCGGAGCTGAAAGTCGTCGGCCGCCCGGGTGGTCGCGCGGCCGTCGTAGTAGTGGGCCTCGCAGATCCTCACCGTGCTCGGCGCGAGCTCGAGCCGGCGGGCGAGGTGCTTCTCGAGCAGCCGGTGCAGCTGCGTGAACGACATCCAGCCGCGCTCGCGGGCGTAGCGAAAGAACAGGTTGCCCTGCTTGAAGTAGTTGCCGTCATAGAACACGACCAAGCGAGTCAGCGGGAGCATGGAGACCATCCAAACAGCCGAGGGCCGAGCGACCTCAGCCCTCGCTTCCAGTCGAGAGTCCGATCGAAGGACCCACCTCAATCGAGAAAGGCCGCGGAGCGGCCGAGGAATCAGTGTGAAGTGAGGGCGGGGGTTCCCTGGCGGGCTTTGCCCGACAGGGGGAGGGACGTGCGACGTCCCGCCATAAGACTAAAGATGGGCGAGCGCCCGCG
>CBFGLP010000235.1:0-5267 GCA_965649595.1 uncultured Myxococcales bacterium
CAAGAACCTGTTCGAGTACGACAACGTGATGAACGACCAGCGCAAGGCGATCTACGCCCTGCGCCGGCAGATCCTCGAGGGCCGCTACCGGCCCGAGATCCTCGACGAGGAGGCGCGCAAGGAGCAGCAGCACAAGCTGCCGCCGCCGCCCGAGAAGTCCGGCCCGCATACGATCGCCTCGCTGAGCGAGGCCATGCGCGCCCGAACCGTGGCGATCATCGACGCGCACTGCCGCGAGGTGATCGATCGCTCCGGTGGGAGCGAGTCGAGCGGTGAGGATCCCTTCCGCAGCGACGAGCCCTTCCCGCCCGGCGGCATCGTCCCGCACGAGCTGACCCACGACATCTACCGCCACTACGGCGCGATGGTGAAGCTCGACGACGTTCGCAACGATCGCCAGAAGATCATCGAGCGAGCCACCGACGTGATCGCCCGCTCGCTGATCCAGCAGCGCGAGCGCATCCACGACCTTTGCTACGAGAACGTCGAGAAGCTGGTCATGGAGGCCTGCCCAGAGGACGTGCACCCCGACGAGTGGGAGCTCGAGACGCTCGAGAAGGCCCTCATGGACCGCTTCTACGTCGAGGTCGACCTCACCCGCGTGCCCGAGGACATCGACGCGCTGGTCAACATCTGCTGGGACGAGGTCGAGAAGTCGCTGCTCGCCCGCGAGAAGGAGTTCGGCCTCTACACCTTCCTCTACCAGGTCCGCCGCATCTACCTGCGCGAGATCGACGAGCAGTGGATCGGCCACCTCAAGAACATCGAGCAGCTGCGCGCTGGCATCGGGTTGCTGGGCTACGCCAACCGCAACCCCAAGAACGCGTACAAGATCGAGGGCTTCAAGCTGTTCGATGAGATGTGGCGCAACATCGAGCGCGCGGTGCTCGATCAAGTGCTGCAGATGCGGCTGTCCGAAGAGGACCGCCGCAAGGCCGAGGAAGGGGCCGAGTACGAGAGCACCCTGACCAAGGCCTCGCAGCGACGCGAGCGTCAGGCCGCGACCGTGCGCAAGGGCGGCGGGATGGAGAAGCTCGATCAGGCCGCGCGCTTGGCCGTCGAGAAGCTCCGGGCCGCGACCGGGGCCGCGCCGCTGAGCAGCGGCGGAGATCGGGCTGCGGTCGCGTCGGCGCTGCTCGAGCGCGCCAAGGCGGCGCAAGCCGAGGCCAAGGCAGCCTCCGCACCGCCACCGCCACCGCCCTCGGTCGACGAGGTGCTCGAGGTCAGCGCGGCCAAGGCTCTGGCGGCGCTCAAGCAGGACGCGAGCAAGAAGGCGAGCGCGGGCGGGCGCCGAAAGAAGCGGCAGAAGGCCGAGGGCTAGCGCCCAGGGTCGCTTGGATGAGCGGCCCCGTGCGCCCCGCTGCTGTCTCGCCGCGTCTTGATCGTCCGCACAGTCTCAATACCCCCGGATCATGCGACCTTCGACTCGCATGATCGTGTCTCGCCGCTTCGCCACCGATCGCCTCGACACTCACGCCTACGTGGCAGGCTCGCCCGAGCACCCGCCGGTGCTGCTCATCCATGGCAACGTGTCGAGCGCGGCCTTCTTCGATCGCCTGCAGGCCGAGCTGGCGGCGAGCCACTACGTGATCGCGCCCGACCTGCGCGGCTACGGCAAGTCGCAGGTCGAGCCGGTCGACGCGACACGAGGCGTGCGGGACTACGCCGACGACCTCGCGGCGCTGCTGCGGCATCCCGAGCTGCGCGTCGGCGGGCGGGCGCTCGACGTGGTCGGGTGGTCGGCGGGCGCCAACGTGGCGATGCAGCTGGCGATCGATCACGGCGAGCACGTCGCCTCGCTGGTGCTGATCGCCCCGGGCTCGCCCTTTGGGTTCGGCGGGACCAAGGGGCTCGAGGGCACGCCCTGCTTCGCCGACTTCGCGGGCTCGGGCGGAGGCACAGCCAACCCGCACTTCGTCGAGCTGCTGCGCAGCAAGGACATGTCCGGCGATCAGCCGAGCTCGCCGCGCAACGTGATGAACGCGTTCTACTGGAAGCCGCCCTTCCGCCCGACGCCGCCCGAGCGCGAGGACGCCTACGTGGCCGCGATGCTCGACACGCACGTCGATCCCGGAAACTACCCGGGCGACATGACCCCCTCGGTGAACTGGCCCGGCGTGGCCCCGGGCACGACCGGCATGAACAACGCGCTCGCGCCCAAGTACCTGGATCAGGCGCGCTTCGCCGACCTCGCTCGCAAGCCGCCGGTGCTGTGGATCCGCGGCGCCGACGATCAGATCGTGTCGGACCGCTCGATGTTCGACTTCGGCGTGCTGGGCGAGCTCGGACTCGTACCAGGCTGGCCGGGCGCGGAGGTCTATCCGGCCCAGCCGATGGTCGAACAGACGCGGGCCGTGCTCGAGCGCTACGCGGCGGGCGGGGGTAGCTACGTCGAGCAGGTGTTCGAGGACTGCGGGCACGGGCCCCACGTCGAGAAGCACGACGAGCTCGTCGCGGCCCTGCGGGGTTTCTGGGGGCGCAAGTGATCCGGCGGGCGGGGTGGAGCGTGGCCGCGCTGTCGCTGCTCGGCTGCCCGAGCGGCGGCGACGAGGGTGACGACGAGGTCGGCGCGACGCAGACCGATGTGACCGGCAGCGAGTCCGACTCGACCGGCGCGAGCGCTTCGGACACGACCGACGCGAGCGACTCTACCGACCCGGGCGACTCGACCGACGCGAGCGACTCGACCGGCGATGGTGATGGCGACGCGTGCCAGGACGGCGAGGTCGCCAACCTGACGCTCGAGCAGGCCTTCGATCAGGCCGACTACGGCTGGGTCCACGCCGAGCGCTGGCGGATCGAGAGCCCCACGCTCTTGCCCGATCCCTTCTTCCCCGACTCGCGCAGCGAGCAGACCGGCCAGCAGCTCGAGTTCTTCGGCCTCGATCCGACGCCGGGTCCCGAGGTCTTCGTGTTGCAGTACGGGCCCGGCTGGGACACCGCGAGCGGCAACCCGGTCTTGCTGGTCCACGGCGCCGACGATCCGCCCGATCGCGCGTGGGCGAACCCGGGCCAGCTCGGCGCCTACGGCTGCGGCGACGCGGTGTGCCCGGACACCGGCTTGATGCAGGCGCTGGCGGCCGCCGACATCCCGGTGTTCGCGATCGCGTTCCCCAACACGCAGGGCGACAACTTCAACTGGGTCGAGCAGCTACACGCGGCGATCGAGGTGATCCGCGAGCAGACCTGCGCCGAGCAGGTCGACGTGATCGGCTGGTCGAAGGGCGCCTTCGCGGCGCGGCTCTACGGCTCGGGCCTGCGCATGCAGGGCGGCACGCCGCTCGGCGACGAGGTCCGCAAGCTGATCTTGATGGGCGGCCCCAACCTCGGGTTCGACTACCTGTTTCGCTACGGCAGCGGCAACAACTCGACGGTGTGGCCGCCCGGCACGGCGCACGGTCCGACGCCGCACCACATCCAGGTCCTCGGCGGCGTCGAGATCGATCGCAGCGAGTACGCGGTCTACGAGACCGCGGGCGGCTACTACTTCCGCGGGCAGGCGCAGATGCTGGCCATGTGGGTCGACGAGTACCCGCTGCCCGCGTTCGCCAACAGCGGGCTGGGCCCCTACGCGGTCGTCGACTCGCTCTCGACCTACTGGGGCAACGACATGGTCCCGGGGCTGACGGCGATCGGGCACGGCATCGAGTACGCGGTCGAGCAGGGCTCGATCGTCGAGGCGATGGTCGCGTCGGAGGTGCCCGCCAGCATCCAGACCTACCTGCTGTGCAGCGAGATCAACGAGCAGGCCGACTACATCGTCGGTATCCCCAACGAGATCTCGGGCCCGAGCGACGGCGTGGTGTTCGTCGACTCGTGCGCGGCCTCGGATGGGATCGCCAACCTCGGTGAGGTGGCGGTCTTGCAGGACATCAACCACCTCGAGCTCGGCTGGGCGCCCGAGTCGATGGCCCAGATCGTCGCGTGGCTGGGCGAATGAGCGTCACGCAGCCGCGGGTCGGGATCGTGGCGGCGGGCGCCTACGTGCCCGCGCGCAAGCAGAGCGCGGCCGAGCTGGCGGCGCTGTCCGGGATCCCCGAGCCGGTGCTGATCGAGAAGTTCGGCATCCGGCAAAAGCCAGTCCCGGGCCCCGACGATCACACCAACGCGATGGCCGTGTGGGCGGCTCGCGACGCGCTCGCGCGCGGCGGCGTCGATCCGCGCGAGATCGATCTCGTGCTGTGCACGAGCGAGGAGTGGAAGGAGTACCCGCTGTGGACGGCCGGCATCGCGCTGGCCCACGAGATCGGCGCGACGCGGGCGTGGGCGATCGACGTGCAGCAGCGCTGCGGGACCACGATGGCGGCGATGGAGCTGGCGCGCGCGATGCTGGTCGCGTCGCCCGGCATCGAGACCGTGCTGATCGCGGGTGGCTACCGCAACTGCGACTACGTCGATCCGACCAACCCGCGCGCTCGCTTCCTGCTCAACCTCAGCGCTGGCGGTGGCGCGCTGATCCTGCGGCGCGGTCACGATCGCAACCAGCTGCTCGGCACCGCGGTGATCACCGACGGCAGCTTCTCCCGCGACGTCATCGTGCCAGCTGGCGGCACGATCGATCCGCGCTTCGAGGATCCGATCGGCACCGGCGCGCGGGCGCTCGACGTGCCCGATCCCGAGGGCATGAAGCAGCGGCTCGACAAGCTCTCGATGGCCAACTTCGTCGAGGTCGTCGATCGAGCGCTCGCCCGCAGCAACCACGCCCGGGCCGACATCGGCTTCCTCAACATCCTGCACATGAAGCGCTCGGCCCACGACTACGTGCTGGGCCAGCTCGGCGTGCCGGCCGAGCGCAGCTTCTACCTCGAGGACTTCGGCCACCTCGGCCAGCAAGATCAACCGCTCGCGATCGTCGAGGCGACGCGGCGCGGGATCCTGCGCGAGGGCGACCTGATGGTCATGGTCGCGGCGGGGATCGGCTACGCCTGGTCGGCCTCGGTCGTGCGCTGGGGGCCGCTGCGAGACACCGAACACACGAGCGAACGAGAATGAGCAGCAATGCGTGAAGAGCAACGAGTAGTCATCGTCACCGGCGCGGCCAACGGGATCGGGCGCGCCACCGCAGAGGCGTTTGGCCAGGCCGGCTACCACGTCGCGGGCTGGGATCTCGACGCGACGGCCGGGGCCGCGCTGGTCGACGCGATCCAGCGCGCGGGCGGATCGGCCGAGTTCGTGCGCGTCAACGTCGGCGAGCGCGAGTCGATCCACGCGGCGGTCGAGGATCTGATCGCCCGACGCGGGCGGATCGACGTGCTGATCAACAACGC
>CBFGLP010000236.1:0-6025 GCA_965649595.1 uncultured Myxococcales bacterium
GCGAGCGGACGCAGCGCCGCCAGACGCACACCGGCGCGCTCCTCGAGCGCGTCGTCGTCGATCTGGATCTCGATGTCGATGTCGCCGCCGGGGTAGCGCCGGAGCTGGCGCGGCGGCTCGCGCGGCGGCTCGGGCTCGTCGAGCGCGATGTTGACGCTGTCGCCGGGCTCGAACCCGTCGGCGCCCGGGCGCGCGCGCACCGAGGTCATCTCGCTAGCTGTCTCTCCGACCAGGTGCCACATGACCTGGTCGACCACCAGATCGAACTTCACCGGCTCACCCAGGGCGAGGTCTGCCTGCTGCTCGCACGACAGCACCTCGACCAGCGCATCGAACACGATCTCGCCCGACAGCGCCCGGCCCAGCGTCGCGCCGCCTTGCGTGTGCACGAAACGCAGCGGCTGGTCGGTCTCGATCACGACCTCGCCCGGACGGCTGGTGGCCGCCTCGGCGAGCAGGCTGGCGAGCAGGCCCACGGCTGAACCATAACAAATGCGCGCGTCGCCAGGAGCCTCGACCGCAGGTGCGCCCCGCGCAGGCGGCCGTGGCGCGACGGCGGCAACCAGGTAGCCCGCGGACCGGCGACCCCCGGCATCGGCAGCGACGCGGCTCAAAGCGCCGAGACCGTCGATCCGCCCGGCGAGCTGCGACGTATCCCTCCTCACGCGTCCGACGGCGTGGCCCGCCTCGGCGAGGCCGCTGGCCCGCGCGCGCGACAGGCAGTGCGCAACACCCACGACGCCTGACCGCGAGGCCGCGGCCCGCATGTGGCGCTCGCCCGCGACTGCGAAATCGTCGGCACGGGCCGCGACGCTGGCCGTCGCCGCGACCTCGATCATGCTGCGCAGCGACCGCCTCGTCGACGGTCCCCGACGACGTCCGTCACTCGGCGCGACGGGCCTGTGACTGCGGCTGCAGAAAGTGACGCATGCCGGCGACGCTGCGCGTGTAGCCGAGGCCCGACATCTTCCAGCCGACCCATGGTCCGCCGGCGGCGGTGGACAGGCCGCGGTTGACCCCCACCATCCCGGCCTCGATGCGATCTGCGACCGCGTCGAGCTCCGGCCCCGGGGCGCCCCACACGCTCGCGCCGAGCCCGTAGCGCGTGTCGTTGGCGAGCTGCACCGCCTCGTCGACGTCGCGGGCGACCTGGATCGCCACCACCGGGCCGAAGGTCTCGTCCTTCACCAGAGTCATCTCCGGCTTGAGGTCGGTGACGACCGTGGGCGTGAGGTAGTAGCCCGGGTCCTGCGCCTGGCCCTCGATCACGAAGGTCGCGCCGTGACGGCGGGCGTCGGCCAACTGCTCGAGCACCAGCTCGCGCTGACGGGCGCTCGCCATCGGTCCGAACGCGGTCGACTCGTCGCGCGGGTCGCCGGGCTTCACCGCGCGCACGAGGTCGGCGACGCGGCGGGTGAACTCGGCGGCGACGTCGGCGTGGACGATGATGCGCTCGACGCTGACGCACACCTGCCCGGCGTTGCGCAGCGCCTCGTCGGCGGCGTGGCGAGCCGCGGCCTGCAGGTCGGCCCCGGGCAGCACCAGCATCGGATCCTTGCCGCCGAGCTCGAGCATCAGCCGCTTCATGCCATTGGCGGCCTCGCGCATGATCGCCTGGCCGGTCCGGATCGAGCCGGTGAACGCGACCAGATCGATCGGGCTCTCGACCAGCGCGCGGCCGACCGCCCCGCTGCCTTGGACCAACCCGAGCACCCCGTCGGGCAGCAGCTCGCTCAGCAAGCGATGGTAGAGGGCGCCGGTCAGCGGGGTGAACTCGGAGGGCTTGAGCACCGCCGTGTTGCCGGTCAGCAGCGCGGACATGACCAGGTTGTTGGGCGTGCTGAACGGGAAATTCCACGGCGCGATCACGGCCGCGACCCCGAGCGGGCGCCACTGCGTGACGACCTCGATGTTGCCCTCGCGCCCAACCTCGTCTCGCAAGGCCTCGCGCGCACGCTCGATGAACGAGGCGGTCCGCTTGTGCACGTTGCCGACCTCGACCCGCGCGTGCTTGAGCGGCTTGCCCATCTCGATCGCGATGCAGCGGGCGACCTCGTCGCGCAGCTCGGCGCTGTCGAAGCGGGCCAAGAACGCGCGGGCCAGATCGGCTCGCGCCTCGAAGCCGAGCGCCCACCAGCCAGGCTGAGCTCGGCGAGCTGCTGCCACGGCGGCCGCGACCTGTTCGAGGCTGCTCTCGAGCACGGGCTCGAGCGGCTCGCCGGTGGCGGGGTTGCGGTTGACGAGACGCGGACGATCGTCGCTGAGCGACGCGGCAGGACCCGACATGCGGCGGAGTGTAGTCCCCGCTTCGGTCAATTCCAGCGGCTAGTGCGGTGGTCTTCTAGCCGGCGCTGGGTCACGCATGGCGCAACCCCGATGACCCAGCCGCGGGTGGCAGGCAGGGCCCGAGGTCGACGCGAGCACAGCAACGAGTGATCATGCTCGTCCGCGCGCTACCATGCAGGCGACGCGTGAGCGAAGATACCCAGTGGCTGCTGCTGGCGATCGAGGCCAGCCTCGTCGCCTACGCCGTGTTCACGGCGGCGACGATCTTGTTGGAGCGCAGGCGCCCGACCGCGACGCTCGCGTGGATCTTGGTGCTGGTGTTCCTGCCTCCAATCGGGCTGGTCGCGTACCTGCTGATCGGACGGCGCAAAGCTAGGCGCAGCCGACGCGCGCGCCGACGCAAGAGCCTGCGGCCGACCCGGGCGACCGCGTCGATGGCCATCCTCAACCACTCGCCCGGCGATCTGCCCCCCACGTTGCAGGGCCTGATCCGGATTGCGCTGCGCGGCGACGCGGCGCCGGTCCGCCGCGCCGACGAGGTCACCTTGCTGCCGCACCCGGGCGACGCGTTCGAGGCGATGGAGGAGGCGATCCGCACCGCCAAGCACCGCATCCACATGCTCTTCTATATCTGGCGCGATGACGCGACCGGCCGGCGGATGATCGAGCTGCTCAGCGAGCGAGCGCGAGCCGGCGTCAAGGTCCGCCTGCTCTACGACGACTTCGGCGCGCTCGCGACCCCGCTCTCGCACTTTCGTCCGCTCGAGCAAGCGGGCGGCGAGGTGGCCCGATCCGGCGCGCTGCGGCTCCGCTTCGCGCGTCCGCGCAGCCGCGTGGACTTTCGCAACCATCGCAAGCTGCTCTGCGTCGACGGCCGGATCGGCTTCACCGGCGGCCTCAACATCGGCGACGAGTACCGGGGCTCGACCCGCGACGGGAAGGTCTGGAAGGACTTTTGGATGCGCATGACCGGCGACGCGGTGATCGGCCTCGAGGCCGTGTTCCTCGACGACTGGCTGCACGCGACCGACGAGCTCGTCGAGCTGTGGTCAGACCTGCCTGAGCTCGACTCGCGTGGGTCGATGGTCGACCAACCGCGCATGCCGATGCGCTCGACGGGCCCGCTCGTGCAGGTGATCCCGAGCGGGCCCGACCAGGTCGCGGGTCGGCCCGAGGACAACGCGTCGGTGATCGGCACGACCTTCGTCGCCGCGATCAGCAGCGCGCTCCAGCGCGTATGGATCGCTACGCCCTACTTCATCCCCGACGAGCCGCTCGTGCTGGTGCTCAGGATCGCCGCGCTGCGCGGGGCGGACGTGAAGATCCTGGTCCCGAATTGGATGGACAACGACAACCGCTTGGTCGCGCTGGCGGCCCGCAGCTATTACGACGAATTGATCGAGGCCGGGTGCGAGATCTATGAATTTCGGCCGGGGATGCTGCACTCGAAATACATGGTCGTCGACGACATTCTAGCGATCATTGGCTCGGCCAACATGGACGTGCGGAGCCTGTATTTGAATTATGAGGTGACGACGATGTTCTATGATCGCGGGGTCGTGCAGAACTTGGCGGCGGTGTTCGAGCAGGACCTCCGCGATGGTGTGCAGATAACCGCGGAGGAGCGGCTGCGGCTGAGCTTGGGCAATCGGCTGTCGGAGGGCGTGGCGCGGATCTTGTCGCCCTTGCTGTGAGCCCGTCGAGCGTCAGCGCGTGATCCCGAGCCGCTCCGTCGACGCTGGCTCCCCGCTCCAGTCCTTCGGCACCTCGACCAGCGCCTTGGTCTTTTGCAGCCCGAACAAGCGCTCGTGCGTCGCGGCCTCGTGGCAGCCCATGCACTGCTCGATCGTCCCCGCGCTGGTCACCGTCTTGCCGTCGGCGGTCACGGTCCCGTAGATCCAGCCGGCGTCGGTGCCCGGCGTGTCCGCTGGGCCGACCTTGGTCATGATGAACAAGTCGGCCTTCTCGCCGACGAGCAGCACCTCGCCGCCCTCCTCGACCCAATTCACCGGAGCGGGCGGAGCGAACGCGTTCGGATCGCCAATCGAGTTGGACGGGTTGTCCGACTGTTTGGGGGCCGAGCCCGGCACGGCCTTCCACGACTCCTTGACGACCGTGAACCCGATCGGGAGCTCGGCTTTCTCGCCACCTTCGGCGCCGAGCGAGCGGTAGCGATCTCGGCCGGTCGCGCGTCCTTCACCAGCGAACAGATAGTAGAGCTTGCGCCCGTGCGCCGACTCGTCGGCCTTGCTGAGCCGGGCGTGACTGGGGAAGCCGTAATCTAAGCCCGTGGGCGCGCGGCACAGCACCGGAGCGAGGTTGGGCAGCTCGTCGACGCGACCCCACTTTTGATAATCCGCCGCTGCGGCGAGCAGATTGGCGGTGAAGCGCTCGTCGATCGGAGCACCCTGCGGGCGCTCGACGACGGAGCGGGTCGGAGCCTCGCTCGGCGAGACGGTCCGAGTCGCCGGCTCCAGGTTGGGCTCGGGCTGCGTGGAGCTTCGCTCGGTCGAGCAGCCGAGGACCGCGAGCAGCAAGAGCGACGAGTGTCGGCGCATGACCACACGATTGTGCACCCGCGATCGGCCCACGCCCGTAAGAACTCGGTAAGTCGATCCAACTCGAGCCCGTGATAAAAACGGGCATGCGCCGATCGAGCCTGCCTTGCTTGCTGACCCTGACCTTCCTGACCGCATGCCCCAAGACCGAAGACGACGGTTTCACCGCTGGCCTCGACGATCACGGCACCGAGTCGACCAGCGAGAGCGAATCGGACACCGCTGAATCGACGTCCGACACCGACGAGAGCAGCGATACCGACACGAGCGAGAGCGAGAGCACCGAGACCGGTGACCCCGTGTGCGGCGACGGCAACGTCGATCCCGGCGAGGAGTGCGACAACGGGCCCAACAACGCCGACGATGCCGAGTGCACCAGCACGTGCCTCAATGCCTATTGTGGCGATGGCCTCGTCCACGTCGGCGTCGAGCAGTGCGACGACGCCAACCCGATCGACGTCGACGAGTGCTCGACCGACTGCGTGCTGGCCTCGTGCGGCGACGGGCTGGTTCAGCCTGGCGAGCAGTGCGACGACGCCAACGCGATCGACACCGACTACTGCACCTCGCTCTGCCAGATGCAGACCTGCGGCGACGGGTTCGTCTACGCCGGGTTCGAGGACTGCGACGACGGCAACGGCGACGACACCGACGAGTGCACGGCCGAGTGCGAGCCGGCCTACTGCGGCGACGGCTTCCTGCACGCGGGCGTCGAGATGTGCGACGACGGCAACGACGACGACGATGACGAGTGCGTCGGCGAGTGCGTACCCAACACCTGCGGCGACGGCTACGTCTGGATGGGCATGGAGCAGTGCGACGATGGCAACAACGTCAGCGACGACGGCTGCACCGCCGAGTGCGTGGCCGAGTGCGACGGCATGGTGGTCTTCCAGGGCTGGAACGGCTGGACCTACTACAAGGTCCCGGTCATGGGCACGATGACCGACAACAACATCTACTCGGCGTGTCAGCTCTGCGGGCTGCAGACGCCCTGCCAGGCGACGGCCGGGTGCGGCTACAACGACAACCTGTGCACGCAGACCAACAACGAGGTCAGCTGCGGCAACCCGATGCTCGG
Organism: uncultured Myxococcales bacterium; assembly: GCA_965649595.1. GTDB lineage: Bacteria > Myxococcota_A > Polyangia > Nannocystales > Nannocystaceae > Plesiocystis. The sequence continues at coordinate 5,926 of CBFGLP010000236.1, forward strand.
GCTCGCTCAGCAACTCGGCTGCGGCAGCCCGAGCCAGTGCATGCTGCTGTGGGGCGTCTACCAGTACATGGGCAACGTCTGGTCCGGTGGCTGCGGGGCC
>CBFGLP010000237.1:0-8430 GCA_965649595.1 uncultured Myxococcales bacterium
GTCGCGCTGGCGCGGATCCTGCTGATGAAGCCCGACGCGCTGCTGCTCGACGAGCCGACCAACCACCTCGACATCGAGTCGATCCTGTGGCTCGAGAAGTTCTTGAAGGAGTACGCCGGGGCGCTGGTGATGACCTCGCACGACCGCGAGCTGCTCAACCGGCTGGTGACCAAGATCGTCGAGATCGACGCCGGCGAGCTGACCACCTACTCGGGCAACTTCGAGTTCTACGAGAAGCAGCGCGACCTGGCGGCCGCCCAGTACGAGGCTCAGTACGCCCGTCAGCAGGCGATGCTGGCCAAGGAGCGGGCGTTCATCGAGCGCTTCGCGGCGCGGGCCAGCCACGCGGCGCAGGTCCAGTCGCGGGTCAAGAAGCTCGACAAGATCGAGAAGTTCGAGCCGCCGCGGCGCCGCAAGTTGATCGAGTTCGAGTTCCCGGTCCCCTCGCGCTCGGGTAACGACGTGGTTCGGCTCGAGCGGGTCGGCAAGCGCTACGGCTCGCGCACGATCTACGAGGGCTTCGACTTCACGATCCGTCGGCTCGAGCGCTGGTGCGTGATGGGCATCAACGGCGCGGGTAAGTCGACGCTGCTCAAGCTGGTCGCGGGCGAGGCCCAGCCGGACGCGGGCACGGTCACGATCGGGGCGAGCGTGAAGCTGGGCTACTTCGCCCAGCACGCGATGGAGCTGCTCGACCCGGACATGACGGTGCTCGGCCAGCTCGAGCACGAGTACCCGCGCGCGAGCCAGGGATCGCTGCGCAACCTGCTGGGCGCGTTCGGGTTCTCGGGCGAGGACGTCGACAAGAAGTGCCGGGTGCTCTCGGGCGGCGAGAAGGCGCGCGTGGTGCTGGCCAAGATGCTCTACGTGCCGCCGAACTTCCTGATCCTCGACGAGCCGACCAACCACCTGGACATCGACACCAAGCAGATGCTCGTGCGGGCGCTGAGCGGCTTCGAGGGCACGATGCTGTTCGTGTCACACGACCGGCACTTCTTGGCCAAGCTGTCGAACCGGGTGCTGGAGCTGACCGACGAGCGGCCGCGGACCTACGAGGGCGGGTACCTCGAGTACGTGCAGCAGTCGCACCACGAGGCGCCGGGAATGCGCTGAGCGGTTAACAGCGAAGCGGGCAGCCGATTGTTCGACTGCCCGCTCGTGATGTCTGCTCGGCACCGGGGTGCTGACTCAGTTGTCGCGGGCCGGGATCACTTTGGGGTGAGCGTCGCGCTCGACCGCGTGGAAGGGCCGGACGTCGGCGATGACAATTGGCGGGGGATGAGCGTCGCGCTGGACGTCGTAGAAGGGACGCGGGTCGACGGTGTGAACGAGGTGATCGCTGACCTGCACGGTCTGCACGGACTCGGGGCGCAAGACGAGTGGTTGATTCATGGGTGGCTACCTTGCGACGACTTTATCAGGAAAGTGGTTTTGCTAGCGCACTAATGCCGAAAGAGTGGTGCGAGCACGGTGCACTCCAGGTTTCGACAGTGCGCGATCACCTGGTCGGCCTGGGCAGCCACGCTCGTCGGATCAAACTCGGCCGAGAGTCGTGCCAGCGCGTCCGCAGGGGTGCAGCCGTCGAGCATCGCCTCGAACAAGCGCCGGTTGACCGGATCGCTCAGATCGACGCCGATGCGGTTGACCCCGGAGAGCCGCTCGGCCCACCCGATCACCCGCGCGCGCGGGTCGACGCCCGGATAGCGCTGCTCGACCAACTGGAGGATGACCTCGCGCTGCGGGACGCTGTGCAGCAGCGCGAGAAAGAAGCGGAGCTCCGGATCGCGCTCGGCCGCGTGAATGCGCAAAGTATGCCGCATCCGGCGTTGCTCATCGATTACAGCGATGAGCTCGTCGACAATCCCGCCATGATGGCGGCGGGCGGTCTCGACGATCCGCTCGACCCGGCTCGAGTCGGGGACCTCGTTGCACGACTGCTCGAGCACGTCCCAGGCGGTCGCGAGATCACAGCGCTCGAGCAGCTGCGTGGCCAGCTCGTCGTGGCGCGGGTGGTTGGTGTGCAGCAAGAGCCGGAGCGCCTGTGTCCGCCGCAGGACCAGCGGATCGACGTCGGTAGGCTCGAAGGCGAGGTTGGGCCAGAAGAAGTCGAGCTTGGGGCCGCTGCGGTCGGGCTGCGAGCGGACGACCAGCGTGGCCGCGGGGCCCTCGAGGTGAAACACGTTGTGCTTGAGCTCGGGGGTGATCGGCACGACGCTGCCGGCCGAGAGCAGCTCGGCCTTGGTCAAGCGGACGTCTCCAACCTGCAGGCGGGCGGAGATCTGCGTGCGCGGCTGGAAGTCGTAGGTGGTGTTGAGATTGGTGCCCTCGAGCACGAGGAACCCACCGACGAAGCCGTGCTCGTGGATCGCCGTGGTGCCCGCGCGCCAGCACAGCACCTGCATGTGAAAGCGTGGATTGTTGAATACGCTGACCGGCGGCTGGGCAAAGATCGCGTGGATATCGTGCTGGTCGGGCAGCTCGGACGTGGTCAGGACCCACTCGAGCACGTCCATCACGCCGAGGCCGGTGACCCGATGGCGTTGGGTCTCGAGGGTGCTGGTGACGACCTTCGGGAACGCGGCGAGGTCGTAATCCGTCGCGCTCCATGCTCCCTCGATCTCGTCACCAATGTCTTGAAAGATACGCATGGGCCCTCGGCCGAGGGTACCCGGAGAGCGCTCGACCGAGCCGGTAGAGTTTTCCGGCTGTGCTCATCCCCCAACCCATGCGTGCTCGGCCGTGGCATCCTCGGACCGAGGTGCAGACGCGAGCGAAGGGTCGAGCTTGGCCGCGCCGCCGCTTCCTTCACGACGTGGGGCGGGCGCTCTGGCTGGCTCCGCTGCTGGGGGCCCGGACCGCGTCCGCTGCCAGCTTGTCGGCGGCGGAGCTGCTCGCCGAGCTCGACGCCACGAGCCGTGCGCTGGTCGAGGCCCAGATCGACGGGCTCGAGTGGCAGTCGCGGGTCGAGGCTCTGTTTGCTCGCGCGGATCATCGTGACCTTCGCTCCGCGATCGCGCTCGATTGGAAGGCGATCGAGCTGGCGACCCGCGAGGCCGGACAGGTGACCTTCCCGCTCGAGCCGGGCGACCTGACCGGGGGCCCCTCGGATCCGGCGTTTCGTCGCAAGCTGTTCTGCTTTCAGCGCGGCCACGCGATCGTCCCCCACGGCCATCGCAACTTGGTCAGCGCGTTCTTGGTGCTCGACGGGAGCTTTCGCGGGCGGCACTTCGACCGGATCCGCGACGAGCCCGACGCGATCGTGATCCGACCGACCGATGATCGCAGCTTTTCTCCGGGCGATGGCGCGGCGATCTCGGATCAGCGCAACAACGTGCACTGGTTCACCGCGCTCGAGGATCAGTCGCGCTTGTTCAACGTGAGCGTGACGATCCCGAGCAGCCGTCGTGACCCACGCTACGTGAGCACCGACGCGACCGGGCGGGTCTACCTGGATCCCGAGGGCGAGGCGCTCGAGGGCGGGCTGATTCGTGCGCCGCGGGCTTCGTTCTCGCAGCTACGCGCCAAGTACGACGGCTGAGCTACTCCACGGGCAGCGGCCAGGCAGGGATGTCTCCGAGGTCGTAGTTGCCCTGGCCCTGGAGCTCGACGTAGCGCCCGTCGATCATGAGCCGGGAGAAGTCGTAGAATGGGTCGTCGGAGTACTCGTAGACGTCGGCGTCGCGCCTGACGGGGATGACCCCGATCGCCGAGCCACGGGCGCTGAAGCGGCCGCGCTTGTCGGTCTTGACGACCTGATCGCCGACCCGGATGCGCACGCCCACGAGGCTCTTGCGGTCGAGCCCATCGACGGGGACCAAGCGGCCCTCGATGACGAACGATTCGGGCGCGGGCGCTCGCTCGGCTCGCTCGAGGATCCATTGGCCCGCGGTGTCGTCGTGGATCACCAGCAGAGGACCGGCCTCGCCACCAACCGGCTCGACGCTGACACCGAAGGGCGCCCCGATCGAGATCTCGGCCTGCTGCTTGCCGGTCTGGGCATCGAGCGCGACCAAGATCTCGCCGCCCGAGCGCGCGACGTAGACCGCGTCGTGATCGGCGACGACGAGATCATCGTCGATGCCTTCGGCTCGCCACAGCTCTTGCCGGGTCGCGAGATCGAAGGCCCGCAGCGGGCTGCTGGTGGTGGCGGATGGTGAGACGCTGTCGAACGCGAGCAAGCGACCCTCGGCGATCGCCGCTGGTGACACGCCTGCGCCGTAGTACGCCTCCCAGCCGCAGCGCTGACCGCTGCCCGCCAAGCTCGCGGTCGGCTCTCCGGTCCGCGCGTCGAGGATCCGATGACCCGCGGGATCTTCGATCACGACGACGCCATCACCGCTCGCAACCCCACACTCGGCGCTCGCAACCTTCGCCTGCCAGAGCGTGGCGCCAGTGACCGGATCGAACACCCACAGCCCGCGATCACCGAGCAAGAAGCCGCGCCCCTCGTCGGCCCACAGCTTCTTGATCCGGGTGAACTCGGCCTGACTCGAGCCTCCGTGTTGCCAGACCTCGTGCCCGTCGTGAAGCGCCCAGGCGATCACGCGGTCGGCTTGCGCCTCGTAGAAGGCTGCGACCAAGGTGCGGGGGCTGACCAGGTGCGTGTAGCTGGCCGTGGCCATCGAGCCCGTGACCCAGGCGACTCCGGCCGGAGGCTCGACCGCTCGATAGGTCATGGAGTCGGTCAGCAACACCAGCGGCCCTGCCCACCGCAGGGGCCACAGCGTCTGCGAGCCCAGCGCGTCGAGATCGGCTGGGATGCCCTGAATGCCCAGCGCCGCGGCCTCGACCGGGTCGATCGCGATCGCCGACTCACCGACCGCCAGCACCGTCCGCGGCGGTGGGGCGTCGCCAGCGATCCGCTTCCATCGCGGCGCGAGGTGAGCGAGCGGTCGCGCTGGCGCGAGCTCGGGCAACTCGGGGGCGACGATCGGGAGCTCGCGGGGCGCGGGCTCGACCTCTTGGATGATCGGCGGCATCGCTACCTGCGGGATCGGAGCCGGGAGCGGATCCTCGTCGTGCGGTGCACAACCAGACGCCAACGCGAGGCCGAGCGCCAAGCAACCTGGGGGGACGAGCGAGTGTCGAGTCACGGCGCGCATGAGCTCCATTCCTGTCGATAGACCGCGAGCAGCTCGGCCCACTCCTCGGGCTCACCCACGAGCACGCCCTCGGTCCACGAGAACACCGACCCGGGCCGATCATCGGGCTCGTAGATCGGGATCACGTGGATGTGCAGATGACGGGATGTCTGGGTCAGCTCCTCGCCGCTGCTGCTGCCGGTCGAGGCCATGTAGCAGCGCCTTGGCTTGCGGATCCGCTCGACCAGCCGTGCGGCCTGATGCGCGAGTCGAGACGTGCGCGCCCACAGCTCGGGGTCGACGGAGTCGTAGTCGGTGACGTGCGGCTTGGGGGTCACGAGCACGTGGCCCCAGCGGGTCACGTAGCTCGGCAGCATGATCAGGTGCTCGGCGTCCTCGTAGATCGCATGCACGGGTCCAGCCTTGCGCTCGCAGATCGCACACATCAGGCACGCGGGGCGGCGTGCGTCCCGGGTGATTCGCTCGAGCGCTTCGTCGCGGGAGATCAACGTGGGCATGATTCGCACTGCGGTCGGTGGATCAGAGGCTCGCCTTCGTCGATGTATTCTTCCAGGGCCACGCGGATCGTCTCGAGCTGAGGCGGAGTAGGGCGATAGCGGAGATTGTCGAACGCGAGGCTCGCGTGCCACAGCTCGAGCGGGGTCGGGGCTGCGCTCGCGCGACGCCAGTCGGGGGCCGCCGATTCCGTCACCGCTGCGTGCGGGAGGCTGGCCAGGGATCCGCGGGCGAGCTGATCGAGCAGCTCGATCTCGTGCTCGACCCGCGCCCGGATCTCGGGCGTAGCGATCGACCACGCGGTGATCATGGCCTCGCTGCAGACCACGTACTCGCGGTAGGGGATCACCGCCTCGGGGGTGTCCTGCACGTGGTAGAGCGCCGCGAGTCGAAGCGGCTCGGCGAGCACCTCGTCGATCGTCACGCTGCGACCCTGCATGTCGATCAACGAGAAGGGCGTCGCCGCGCGCGGCTCGAAGCGGGCGAGGATCGCCCGGGGATCGAGCTCGATCCGGATCAAGCGATCGCCGTAGCGCCGCGAGCCGAGCCCGAGCGTGGTCGCGAAGGGGCTCGTCCACGCGTAGCGTCGTCGGCGGAGATCCGGGTGATCGAGCAGCAGCGCGGCGAGCTGGGCCGTCGTCGAGCCGTCCTGCTCGATCTCCATCAACGCGAGGTTGAAGGGCGAGGCGCGTCCGCCCGTGCTCGGATCGGCGACCAGCAAGCGGCGAGTCTCGCGGAGCGCGACGACTTGCTCCTCGGTCGTCCAGCTGTAGAGCTCGGCTCGGGCAAAGTCGTCGTGATGAACGACGTGCTCGGCGAGCAGCTCGATCGCTGGATCGGGCTCGGGCTCGGCTCGAGTGAGGGCCTCGGCCTCGAGCCGCTGCGCGGGCGCGCGCGAGCTCGGAGCGACGATCTGTGTGGGCTCGGCTCCGCACGCCCAGCCGGCCCCCACGAGGACCGCGAGGCCGCACGAGCGCCATAGCCGGCTCACCCCTCGATGGTAGAGCCTCGCTGCGAGCACGTCACGACGACGCTTCGGACCGCCGAGACCGAGCCGAGAGCCGGACCAGCGCGCCGACGCCGAGCCAGCCAAGCAGGCCGCCCGCGGCTCCCCACCAGGCCGAGAGCGTCGGATCCGACCAGTGGTCGGCCAGCCATGCTCCGACGAGCCCGCCGACACCCTGCGCGAGCGACTGCGTGAACAGATCGACGGACGCGACTCGACCGAGCTGATCGTTCGCGCTCAGGACCTGCATCCGGGTCGAAGCGGTCACCCAGTTCGCGCCGGTGCCGATGCCCCACGCGACCGTGGCCGCGAGGATCAGCGCGGGCGTGTCCGCCACGGCGAGCACCGCCACGGCGACCAGCGTCACGCCGACGCTCGCTCGCAGCCCCGACGGGCTCCCACGCAGGCACCCGATCCACAGCAGCGGCCCGAGCCCCGTGCCGACCGCTCGCGCGGCGTGCAGGATCCCCAGCCCGATCGCGGTCGTACCGAAGTAGTCGGCACGAGCGAGGTCGTGCAGCAGCACCCATGCCCCGCCGTTGGCCAGCGCTGCGGGTAGCTTGGCGAGCGCGGAGCCGAGGATGTCCGGGCGAGCCCAGGCGATCCGCCAGCCATGCTCATCGACGCGCGATCGTCGACCCTCGCTCGGCGGGCTCGGGAGCGCGCGCGGAAGCGTGGCGAACACCAGCGCCGCGATCGCGAAGGTCAGCCCGTCGATTGCCAGCGCCGCGATCGGTCCGACCAGCGCGGTCATGAGCCCACCCGCCGCGACGCCGATCGCGAACATCACGCTCCACGTCGCTCCGAGCACCGCGTTGGCTCGACCAACCTGCTCGCGCGGGACCAGCTGCGGCAGCATGGCCGTCGCCGCTGGCTCGATGAGCCCACCGAAGGCCATCCGCACGAACACGAGCACCTGCACGGCCGCGAGGGCCTCGGCCCACGCCGCGACGATCATCGCCAGCACCGTTAGGGCCCGCAGCAGGCTGCCGATGATCAAGATCGCGCGTCGATCGTGGCGATCGGCGAGCCGACCCGCGAGTGGCGCGACGAGGGCTCGCGGAAGCGAGTGGCCCAGCAACACGACCGCGACCGCAATCAGGCCGCGATCCGCAGCCACGGCCAGGGTCCCGACAGCGACGTAGGTGAACCAATCCCCGAGGAGGGAGGTGGCGTCACCCAGCCACAGACGGCGGAATGCTCGATTGTGAGCGAGTGCCGACGGTCCCTCCATGGACGACTCACCCCCCGATTTATCACCCCGGACGCCCGGTGTGTGGCGAGCGCTCGTGCGCCTTCGGGTGACGTGAAGTGGTAAAGCGGGGCCATGCGCTGCTCGACCTTGCCGACCTGCCTGATCTCGCTGGCTTGTCTGACGCTGCTCGCCTGCCCGAAGGCTGAAGACCACAACCCCTTCGCGACCACGACCACGACCGCCGCCGACGATCACGGCGACGGCGACGGCGAGAGCGAGACCGGAGACGGCGAGGAGGACACCGGCCCCGACACGTGCGGCAACGGCACGGTCGAGCAAGGGGAGGAGTGCGACCTCGGGAACGACAACGATCCGAACGGTCAGTGCACGACCAACTGCACGATCGCGGCCTGCGGTGACGGGTTCGTCTACGAGGGCTTCGAGGAGTGCGACGACGGCAACGGCATCGACACCGATGAGTGCGTCGGGCTGTGCAAGTTGGCCACCTGTGGCGATGGGTTCGTCCACAACGGCGTCGAGGAGTGCGACGACGGCAACGAGGACAACGCCGATGACTGCAACACGATGTGCCTCCCCGCGACGTGTGGCGACGGCATCCAGCAAGAGGGCGA
>CBFGLP010000238.1:0-7626 GCA_965649595.1 uncultured Myxococcales bacterium
CGATCGCGGCGCTGGTCGGCAGCCCCTGCATCCACGACATGTAGCCCTCGACCGGTACTTGCTGCATGCCCGCGAACAGCTCGGACAGACCGCCCACCTGCCAGACCGCCACGACCGGCAGCGCGACCGCGGCGAAGGCCATGAGCAGGCCCTGAATCATGTCGGTCAGGCTCACCGCCCAGAACCCGCCCATCAGCGTGTAAAAGATGACGATCCCCGCGCCGAGCAGCAGCGCGCCGCCGTAGCTCATGTCGAAGGTCTCCGCGAACGCCCGACCGGCGCCCTGAAACTGCGCGGCCACGTAGGTCAGCAGGCTCAAGAGCACGATCAGCGACGCGACCACGATCACCGCTCGTCGTCGCGGCGTCCCGGGTGGGCCTGCCAGCAGCTCGGTCACCGTGATCGCCTTGCTGCGCGCGGCCTCGCGTCGCAGCGCGGGCGCGAGCACGAACCAGTTGAGCGCGAAGCCCCCCACGCAAGCCGGCAGCAACCACACCGCCGCGAGCCCGAACCCGTACGCGTAGCCGCTCACGCCCAGCAGCGTCCAGACCGACGACGAGCTGGCCGACGCGCTCAACCCCGCGACCCAAGGCCCGAGCCGGCGTCCGCCCAAGAAGTAGTCGCTCTCGTCGTGCGACATCCGATTGGCCAGGATGCCGATAGCGATCATCGTCAGCTTGTAGACGATCAACGTCCACACGATCGCTTCCGTGCGCGTCATGAGGGCGGAGCATATCCGCTAGGGACAGCCGAAGAAACGCCCAAAGTAGTCGGCACCAGGCCAGGCCATCGCTTCTGCGTTGCCGCCCTGAAGGAAGAGCGCGAAGTTGTCGGTCCCCGCGAGAGCCATCGGCACGGGGAAGCTCTCGGGCATCAGCGAATGCGGTGCTTGCCAGCCGAGCCCCGGGCGCAACAACGCGTAGTGAGAGGGGTAGCCAAGCAGATCCCAGGTCACGAGCACTTGCCGCGACTCATTGACCGCCATTCGAAGGTCGTTCGGTCCGTAGATGCAATCGACACACTGGTGGGCAGCGAGCATCACGGCCTCCGACCAGCCCTCGTCCGTGTGCTGAGCGGTCCAAACCTGGACCTCGGGTCCGGCGACCCGCAGCCATGCCACGTACACCTCGTCCTCGATGACGACCCGCTGCAGCGATGTGTATGCGTAGGGTCCCGGTTCGGCGAGCACCAGCAGGTCATCGGGCGCGGGCCCGTTCTCGGCGTCCCAGGTGCGATAATAGAGCGAGGGCCCCGCAGGGTTGTCCTTGTCGAGGGACGAATAGATCAGCTCGCCCTCGTGGTATGCGCTGGGAGATGGTTGGCCCAAGAAGGGCTCGCTCAATCCATCCTCCTGGGAGTAGAAGTGCAGATTCGAGGGGACCCCGATCACCTTGATCGCGAACTTGCCGGCTTCGAGCTCGGCGATCTCGGCGGCGAGCATGGTGCCTGCCAACTCCAAGATGGGTGTCCACTGCTCGGTCGCCCAGTCCAAGCGGTGGACGAACCACGTCGAAGGATAATTCTTGCTCGGCGCGGCCCTGACGAAGTGCACGATCAAATCGTTGTCGGTCGAATCCAGGTGGATGCTGCCGCGCTTGAACTCGTCGGCGAGGCTGGCCTCGACGAGCAGCTCGGGCTCGGGCTCCCAGGCTTGATTCGCCGCGTCGTAGTAGGCCAGGTAGAGGCTGGTCGGGTCGCTCCATGACGCCTCCGCGGTGGCCAAGAGCGCGATCCTGTCGTCGAGCATGACCACCGCGCTCTCGATATAGTTTTTGTCGGGCAGCTCGAGCGCTGCGTGGGACCAGGTCTGCGACGCGAGATCATGGTGGTGCGCGAAGATCGTTCCGTTGGCGTCCTCGAGCACGACCGCCGCGTCGGCGGTGTGCAGCGGAGTGATCGTCGTGTGCTGCTCCCCGGCCCAGGGCCCGACCTCGCGCAGGATCTCGGGCGTCCCCCAGGTCGTGACCTGGGCGTCGAAGAGCGTAGCTCCGAGACTCTCGTCGGCATAGAAGTGATAGGCGGCCAAGCCACGACCCTCGCCGAGATCGAGAAACCCCAGCCCAGGATCCACCTGGACGGAATCGCCCGGCTTGATGTCGACGAGCTCGGTCAAGCCGGGATCACAGTCGCCATCGCCGGTCGTGTCGACATCCCCAGTATCGTCGATGTCGCTGGTCGTATCGGTCGTATCGGCATCGCCGGTGGCATCAGCGTCGCCCGTCGAATCACCGTCGCTCGTCGAATCACCGTCCCCCGTCGAATCACCATCGCCCGTCGAATCACCGTCCCCCGTCGAATCACCATCGTCCGTCGAATCACCGTCGCCGATCTCGTCTTGCGAGCTGGCGGTCTCCGAGTCACCGCCAGCCTCGGGCGCAGGCGTCACGTCGTCGGTGCACGCCAGGCCCACGCCCGAGGCGACGATGAGCACAAATAGACCTTGGTTCGCGTGTGGGATCTGCATGTCCGTAGGATCCGGGCCTGCTGGACGACGCCGTAGCGAATCCGATCCCATGTGCTCGTCGGCCTGTCCGCTCCGCTATCCTCGTGCCGATGCGGGCTCGCGGGTGAAGGCATCACACGCGACGCCGAAGGCACCGAGGTGTCCCGCGAGCAGCTCGAGCTCGACCGGGCGGCGCCGACCCGACCGAGTTCGTGCAACGCATCGATCGAGCCGACCCCGATGGCTGGACGTGGGAGTGGGCCAACCCCGAGCACGACTTCCCGCAGCTGATTCGATACGAGCGAGCCGGCGAGCAACTGCGCGCCTCGATCGCCGGCCCTGACGGCCAAGGTGGGACAGCGACGCTCGAGTGGGCGTTTGTCCGCGCTGCCCCCTGCGAGCGGCCGCGCGAATGAGCCTGCGATCGCGGAACCTTCATCGACGCGCGCCCACGTGGCGCAACGATGAAATCGTCGAAGCGTGATGACACCCCTTCGGGCGAGACCGCGACCCTCCCGGTGCTCAACATCATGTTCTTGCTGATCCCTACCCTGCTGCTGGCCATGGAGGTCGCGAGCATGGCCGCGATGCAGGTCTCGCCACCGCTCATCTGCGGCGGCTGTAGGGCAGAAGACGCAAATGACGAGCCCGACAATCGACCGCGGACGCTGAAGGTCATGATCTTGGCCGACGGCTTTCGGGTCGAGGCCGCGGGCGCCGGTCAAGGCAGCCAGACCCAGGGAGATCAGCGCCAATCGACGCTCCCGCTCGCCCGCCCGCACGCACCCGCGAACGACTACGAGCGCTGGGACTACCTCGCCCTCGCCGAGCTGACCACCGAGCTGCGCCCGACCCTCGCCGAAGGAGCGACGCTGGAGATCAGCGCCGAGGGGCACATCCCCATGCAGGTGTTGGTCAGCACGATCGACGCCGCGCAGGATCTCGAGCGCCCGCTCCCGCTGACGATCAGCTCCTCGCCCTAGCCAACCTGACGAGCCTTCGTGCGACACTGTGCTCGATGGCCGCCCGCCTGCTCACGAGCACGATCGCCGCCTGCCTCGCCTCGCTCTCGCTCGCCTGCGCGAGCCCCTGCGAGCGCGTGAAGCAGACCCGCGACGAGTTCCTCGACGCGATCGAGGGCTCGGCCGCCGCCCGACCAGCCCCGAACAGCCCTGCCCACCTGAGCCTCTCGCTGCCCAACGAGGTCGTCGATACGTTGATCAGCGCCGAGCTCGAGCGCCTACCGACCGCCTCGATCCCGCTGCCGAGCGTGTCCGGCGTCTCGCTCGGCTCGATGCGCGTCGGAATCGAGCAGGTCCGTGTGCGCCCGGCCCCGAGCGGGCAAGTGGGGTTCAAGATCGTCGTCGGCCTGCGCGAGGGCAAGAAGACCGTCCTGACGCTCGATCTCGACGCCCGCGTGCGCCCGAAGATCGATCCCGGTCAGGGCTCGATCACCGTCGCGCTCGCCGGCAAAGACATCGTCGCGCTCGAGCCCAGCCTCGGCAGCAAGTCCAAGCAGCAGCTCGGCGACTTGATCTGGCGTCAGCTACCCGACGCCGCGCGCATGCTGATCGACAAGGACGCGGTCGGGGAGCTAGCGAGTGGGATCGCCGATCAGCTGCTCGACCGGGCCGCCGACACCGTTCGCCGCGAGCTGCTCGATGATCTCGGCGAGCTCGCCCGGTTCGAGATCGATCTCCCCCCCGAGCTCCCGATCGCCCGCGTTGGCCTGAGCGCCAAGGAAAAATACCTCGACATCGATCTGATCACCCCGCTGCGGGTCGAGCAGGGCCTCGCCCCCGGCCATGATCGCATCCAAGGTATCCACCCCAACCTGATCCAGGTCCGGATCGCGGGCGATGCCGCGGCCGCGCTCGCCAACCGAGCGATCCGCGAGGGCGACCTACCCGAGCGCTGGACCCTCGAAGGCGAGCCCGATCCCAAAGGCGACGTGATCGCGGGCGTCGGCTGGGCGCAGGGCGAGAACAAGTCGCTCGAGCTGCACCTGTGGAAGCTCGAGGACGACTGCGCCTACGTGGTCCTGCGCGCCGAGCCGAGCCTGCGCGTGCAGGGTACGCAGCTCGAGCTCGGCGCCAGCGAGCCCAAGCTCGACGAGGTCAAGGGCAGCTTCAAGATCCGCGCCGGCCTGTTCTTCAAGCGCGCGGCGATCCGTGGGCTCGAGCTGGTCGAGCGGACCGCAGCGACCACCGAGGTCGAGCTGGCCGGCACCAAGATGCAGGCGCAGATCCACTCCGCCGCCGTGGCGGGTGACGAGCTGGTGCTCGGGCTGCGCATTGCCCCGGCGCGATCCAGCAAGCGCTGACTCGGGCAGGCCTCAGGGCAGGTCGCAGATGCCCGCCGCACAGGTGGCCGCGGCGTCCGTGCAGTCGGAGTCGACCATGCATTCGTGCACGACCAGGTCGCGCGGGAGCACGAACCCTTGCGCCAGCGTGTTGGTGAGCTGCGGCTGATCGACCACGTCGCTGAACACGGCCATGCTCTGCTCACCGAGCAAAAACAGGCGCATATCATCGGTCAACACCGCGTCGAGCGGATCGGCGATGAAGGGATCCTCGAGGCTCTGATCCGCGGGCTGCTCGTCGAGCGCCGCCTCGATGTCCCCCCACACGTGCACGGCGTCGGTGTCGGCGAGCACGACGTGCTGCTCCCGCGCGATCATCCACAGCGGCTGGGTGATGCCAGCGGCCAGCCCGAACGAGCGATCCGGTGGCGTCATGGCGTCGACGCTGGCGGCATCGAACCACACGCGCAAGAAGGGGTCGGTGTCGGTCAGCACGAGCAGCCGGCCATCCTCGACGACCACGTCGATCGGATCGCCCGGGACCGGCAGCACGTCGTCGCTCGCGATCAACTCGGTGTTACCGGCGCTCGCTTGGAACCAGATGCCCACGTCGTTGCCGGCCGCGAACAGCCGATCCGACGCGCCATCGACCCCGAGATCGGCGAGCGCCCCGATCATCATCGAGTAGCTCGCCGCCGCCGTGCTCGCGCCGTCGAGCGTGCTCGCACCGTCCAGCCGGAACACCGACTGCGACACGACCCAGAGCCGATCGTCGGCATCGACCAAGAGCTCGATCGGCTCCTGGAAGGAGCTGCCGAACAGCTGGTCGGGCGTCGCAGCACCGTCCGCCCCCTGACCATCGAGCTTGCTCGACACGCTCGCGTACCAAGCCAGCGGGTTCGTGTCGCCGAGCTGCCCGACGAACAGGCGATCGTTGGCGAGCGCCAGCCGTCGCGCGCCGCTCGGATCGAGCCCGGGCAGGGTCCGGTCTGGCGGTGGATCGCCCGCGAGCGCGTCGAGCCCCCAAGCCAACACGCGATCGCCGTCGAGCACATAGACGCTCGGGGCAAAGTCGCCGTCGCCGTCGCCGGTGGTGTCCGTAGTGTCGGAGCTGTCGTCGGTGTCCTCGGTGCTCTCGTCGGGGTCGTCGGTGGTGCCCGTGTCCGCTTCGCTCTCGCTCTCACCCTCGGTATCCGCATCGGCCTCGTCGGCGTCGTCGCCGAGCGTGCTGAGCTCGTCGTCACCGGTCTGATCGATCTCGTCGGGCTCGATCGAGCAGGCTAGGGCCGCTGCGAGCGGCAGCGCGAGCGCGAGCTTGGGACGAGCAGCAGCACCACGAGCTGGGTTTGGACGCATGGAAGAACTCCTCGGAAAGCCAAGTGGACGAGAGACCCCGCCAGGATCCCTCGTGCCACGACCCCCCATGATCGATCACGCGGACACGCATTTGCGCGGACGCGTGCCGAATCGCTCCACTCGGCGACCTCCAAAGGTCGGACCCCGCATCCGCCGCCAGCGGGCCGGCTCAGCCCTTGGAGGGCTCAGCCCTCAGCCGGCGGAGCGCCTGCGGCTCACGCGGTGCAGCCCGAACCCGAACAACGCCAGCGCTGCCAGGCTGCCCCCCAAGCCCGAGTCGTCGGTCGTGCACCCGCACGCCGTGCTCTCGCCCTCAGCCATGGGTCCATCACCCACCTCGTCGTCACCTCCACTCTCGGCCTCGCTGCCGTCGCCGCTCCAGCCCTCGTTGCCCTCGCTGCCCGAGCCCGACTCGCCAGTGTCCCCGTCCCCGTCGCCATCCCCATCGCCACCGTCCGGCGGCCACCCGTGCATCTCGTTCCAGGCGGCCAAGAGCGCGTTGATCGTCTCGGTCTGATCGCTCAGCACCTGGTTGGGTCCGAGCAGCGCCGCCTGCTCGACGTCCTCCTCCCAGGGCAGCTCGTCGCTCACGTTCGGCCAGACGTTGGGGTTGGGCATGTAGACCTCCCGGCCGTCGGGCAGCGTGAACACGGCGTCGCCGTTACACAGGAAATTGCGGTTGCCCTGCTGAATGTTGCTGACCTCGCCGAGATCCGCGTTTTCGTGGAAGATCGGGTCGACGGTCATCTCGTTGGGCGAGATCGTCGTGAACATTCGGGTCAGGTAGTCCCAGCTCTGCAGCAAGGTCAGCGCGTGCTGACCCGGCGCGATCACCCGCTCCTGGAGATCCGCCGAGAAGCCGGCAGCGTCCCAGGCGACGTCGTCGATCAGCCCCTCGTAGCACGCGAGACAACCATAAAAATCCTGCTCCATCACGCCGTCCGGTACCGGCAGGTACTTGTCGAGCAGCGGCTTGAGCATCGTGTGGTTGAACTCGCACACCCCACCAAAGCAGTCCGCCAGCCCTTGTGTGGCCAATTCGTCGACGACCAGCTCGGGCGTGTTCGCCATCGCCGCGAAGGGTGCAGCGTCCCACGAGGGCGAGTAGAGGCCCGACTGCGACACGACGGCGCTGGCGCCCGCGTACTCGGTCACGAACGCGTTGCCCTCGGCCGCGAACGCGTCGACGGCCATCGAGATGACCTCCTTGTAGTTGCTGGCAAAATTGATCCAGTCGATCTTGAGCGGGTTGACCAGCACGTGCCGGTAGTTGCTCGGGACCGATCGCGCGCTGCCGAGCATGAACACGCGCACGTCCATGTCCTCGACCGCGGCGATCCGCGTGAGCCGCAGCGGCACGCACGGCTCGTTGCCCTGGTAGCGCAGCGTGATCGGGTGAATCTCGGCGACCTCGGTGTTCATCGCCAGCTTGAGCGCGACGAACAGGAAGCCTTCTTGCAGATACTGATCGAGGATCGGCTCGGCGTTGGGATCCTGCTGGTAGCCGTTGTCGCCCAGCCACTGC
>CBFGLP010000239.1:0-13477 GCA_965649595.1 uncultured Myxococcales bacterium
CTCGGACCGCTCGAGCAGCAGCACGCGCGCGGGACCGAAGCGGCACAGCTGGCGGCACAGCTCGCTGCCGATGCTGCCGCCCGCCCCAGTCACCAACACCGTGCGCCCACGCAGGCTGGCGGCGATCGTGTCTTGCTCGAGCCGGACCGGGTCGCGGCGGAGCAGATCCTCGAGCGAGAGCGGGCGCAGCTGGGCGAGCGCGACCTGGCCTTCGACCAGCTCGCCGATGCCCGGCACGATCTTGATCGGCAGCCCGAGCGCTTCGGCGGCCTCGCTGATGCGCCGGACGAACCGACCACCGACCCGCGCGGCGGCGATCAGGATCTGGTCGACTCGCTGCGCGCGGCAGCGCGCGGCCAGCTCGTCGATCGAGCCGAGCACCGGCACACCATGGATCACGCTGCCGCGCTTTTCGGGATCGTCGTCGAGGAACCCGACCGGCACGAAGTCGGGCCGACGACCGAGCTCGCGGGCGATCTGAGCCCCGATATCGCCGGCGCCGATCAACAGCACGCGCTGTGGCGGGCGCTTGTCCGGGCCCTGGGCGAGCGCGACGCTGCGCTCGCCCAGCAAGCGCCAGGTGCCGCGCAGCGAGGCGAGGCCGACCAGCGCGAGCAGGCCGTCGGCCGCGATCGCCCCGATCGGCAAGAGCGAGTGCTGGATCGCGGGCACGATCGCCACGCCGTGCGGCGCGAGCAGGCGCAGGGTCAAGAGCACGGCGCTAGCCAGCGCGGCTGCGACCGCGATCCGCGAGACGTCGCGCAGGCCGACGTGCCGCCACGAGCAGCGCGGCACGTCGAGCAGCAAGAGCGCGAGGTACTGGATCAGCAAGACCCAGGGCAGCATGACCAACATGCGCCGCTGCCAGAACACCGGGACCGACCAGTCGAAGCGCAGCGCGAACGCGAGCAGCAGCGCGAGCGCGAGCACGCCGAGATCCAAGACCACGCGGCTGGCCCGACGCACCCGCAGACCGAGGCCCCGCTCGACCAGCGCGACCACGCCAGTCGAGGTGGTGATCGACCGCGCGCCAACTCGCGGGGCCGGCTCCATCATCCAGCACCTGCTCGACGCGGCTGGGCCAGGCGATGGACGGCGTGAACGCCCTCGACGACCCGAGCGAGCTCTCGTTCACCGAGGCCGGCGCCGCTCGGCAAGCACAGGCCGCGCTCGAACAGCCCCTCGGCGACCTCGCCACCGATCCGCCGAGCGCCGCGAAAGAGCGGCTGCAAATGGAGCGGCTTCCACAGCCGGCGGGCCTCGATGTTGCGGCGCTCGAGCTCGACGCGGATCGCCTCGGGACCAGCACCGAAGCGCCGCTCGTCGATCAGCACCACGCTCAGCCAGTGGTTGGGCGCGTGCTCGGGGGTCTCGCGTGGGAACTCGATCCCAGGCAGCTCGCCGAGCGCCTCACGGTAGAACGCCTGCACGCGGTGGCGGTCGGCGACCAGCTCGTCGAGCCGGCCGAGCTGGGCGAGGCCGAGGCCCGCGAGCACGTTGCTGAGCCGGTAGTTGAAGCCGATCTGCTCGTGCTCGTAGTGGGCGACGGGCTCGCGGGCCTGGCTGGCCAGCCAGCGGGCGCGGGCGATCAGCTCTCGGTCGTCCCCGAGCAACATGCCGCCGCCGCTAGTGGTGACGATCTTGTTGCCGTTGAACGAGAGGATCGCCAGGCGCCCGAAGCTCCCGGCTGGACGCAGCGTGCCCGAGGCGTCGCGCAGACCCGCGCCGAGGGCTTCGGCGGCGTCCTCGATGACCGGAACGTCGTAGGCGTCGCAGGCCGCGAGGATCGCTGGGTAGTCGGCGCAGCGGCCGTAGAGATCGACCACGATCACGGCCTTGGGCAGCCGTCCTGCACTGGCTGCCTCACGCAGCGCTTGCTCGAGTCGCTCGGGATCGAGGTTCCACGTACGCGGCTCGCTGTCGACGAACACCGGCTGCGCGCCGCAGTAGAGGATCGGGTTGGCCGATGCGACGAAGGTGAGGCTCGCTACCCAAACCTCGTCGCCGGGGCCGATCTCGAGCACGCGCAAGGCGAGGTGCAGCGCCGCGGTGCCGCTGGCCAGCGCTGCGCCGAACCGACGTCCGCAGCGAGCCGCGAGCTCGGCCTCGAAGCGATCGAGCTGCGGACCGATCGGCGCGATCCAGCCGGAGTCGAGCGCCTCGAGCATCGCGACCCGCTCGGCTGCACCCACGCTCGGCAGCGAGAGGTGCAAACGAGGGGCATCGATCCGATCCATCGACCCCTGCATGGCGCCAACGCGCCGAGCCTTCGCGCTGGATCGATCGTCGGGTCACATAGAGCGTCGCAATCGCGTGTGAAGGATCGGTGAGCGGGCGCCATGCACCCGCCGATGACGCACTCGAGAGTCCCCGCGAGCTCGCCGATGCGGGGCGCCGCGAGCCTGTTGGCGTGCGCCCTGGTGAGCTCAGTAGGCTGCGGTGGCGATGTGACCGAGGCGCCGGTCGGCGACGACGAAGTCGACGAGAGCGCGGGCGACTCCGACAGCACCGACGAGAGCACGAGCGAGACCTCCGAAGAGACCGAGACCTCCGACGAGAGCGAGACCGCCGACGAGACCGAGACCTCCGACGAGACCGAGGGCTGTCCGACCGGAACCGAGAGCTGCCCCTGCGACGCCGGCAGCTGCGAGGCCGGGCTCGTGTGCGAGGCCGGCCTCTGCATCCCCGGGCCGCTATGCGGCAACGGAGCGGTCGAGCCCGGCGAGGCCTGCGACGAGGGGCCTGCCAACGACGATCAAGGTCTGTGCAAAACCGACTGCACCGTCCAGACCTGCGGCGATGGCTTCGTCGGGCCGCGCGAGGGCTGCGACGACGGCAACCAGATCAACGAAGACGGCTGCACCAACGTCTGCGCGCTGCCGACCTGCGGTGACGGCATCCTCCACCCCGGCGAAGCCTGCGACGACGGCAACGCCGAGGACTCCGACGCCTGCCTGACCAGCTGCGTGAGCGCGAGCTGTGGCGACGCGGTCGTATGGGCTGGCGTCGAGGGCTGCGACGACGGCGAGAACGGCGTCGACACCGACGCGTGCCTGAGCGGCTGCGTGGCCGCGAGCTGCGGGGACACGCTCGTGTGGGCGGGCGTCGAGGGCTGCGACGACGGCAACGATGTCGACCTCGACGGCTGCAACCTCGACTGCAAGATCACCGGCGAGCTGGTCTGGGAGCAGGTCTGGGGCGATCCGGAGCCAGGCGTCTGCGACTACTTTCATGGCGTCGACGTCGGCCCGGGCGGCGTGGTCGTGGCGGTCGGCAGCCACGACAAGCTCGCGATCCCAACCCACGACTGCGAGCTGATCGTGCGCGCCTACTCGAGCACGGGCGAGCCGCTGTGGTCGGCCGAGATCGCGGGACCGGGAGGCGCTTGCGATCAGGCTTGGGGCGTCGACATCGACGCAGATGGCAACGCCTACGTCGCGGGCCACATCTACGATCCGGTCGAGGCCAACCACGATCAGTGGGTCGGAAAATTCTCGCCCGCGGGCGAGCTCGTGTGGTCGAACGTGCTCGGCCGGGCCAACGACGACTTCGGCTATGGTCTGGCGATCGATGGGCTCGCTCGTGTGGTCGTGGTCGGATCCCGGCAAGATCCCGACCTCGACTACGACCTCGCGATTCGATGGCTCACCGCCGAGGGCGAGCCGATCACCGACACGCAGATCGAGGGCGAGGGGGCCGCGTACGCGCTCGACGTGCACACCCGCGGCGACGCGACCTACGTGACCGGCTTCGTGAGCGTCGCCGGGCAGAGCCAGGACATCTGGCTCGGTCGCTACGGCCTCGACGGCGAGCTGATCTGGTCGCGCACGCACGACGCTCCCCAGCACGGGATCGATCGCGGTGGCGGGGTCGCGGTCGACGAGCAGGGCCGGGTGAGCGTGGCCGGGTTCGTCACCGGGCCGGCCAACCATGACATCTGGATCCGGCAGTGGAACGGCCAGGGCGACGAGCTATGGACGCAGACCTGGGATGATCCGCAGCTGGCCTGGGCTGATCGAGCGCAGGACGTGGCCGTCGATCCGAGCGGCTACGTGATCGCTGCAGGTCAGCACTGGACGCCCGGGGTCAATCAGAACGGCTTCGACGGCTGGCTCGGCAAGTACGATCCGCAAGGTCAGCTGATCCGGCTCGACCACCTGGTCGGCGCTGGCGATGGCGAGGACGTGTACTTCGCGGTCGACACCGACGTCGACGGATCGATCGTCGCCGCGGGGGCCAGCACGACGAGCCCGGGTGGTTGCACCGACGCGATCGTGCGCAAGTACAACCCCTGAGGCGCTAATGCAGCGACACGCACGAGCGCCGCGCGAGACCAGCTTCCATGCGCGCGAGCAGCTGTGCGGCGCCGCGCTGGCGATCTACCTGGTCATCGGCCGCTGGAGCCCGGCGCGGCTGATCGAGCTCGAGCCCTCGCTGCTGCTCGAGCCACGCACCTGGACCGTGCTCGTGCTGATCGTGCTCGCGCTGACGCCCGCGCGACCAGAGGTCGGCCTGCGAGCGGATCGAGCCGGCGTGGCCGCGCTGCCGAGCTGGTGGACCGCGTCGCTGCTGGCCCAGCTGGGGTTCTGGAGCTGGACGACCCTCGCCGCGACGTGGTCGCCGGCGCCCGACGAGGCGCTCGCGCTCGAGCTGTTCGACATCGCGCTGATCGTCGCGACCATGCTCGCGCTGCATCGGCTGGTGCTGGTGCTGGATCCGCGGGCGACCCTCGACGCCCTGCGCCGCTACCTGCTCCTCGCGCTGGTCTTGCTCGCTGGGCTGGGGTTGCTCGGTGGCCTCGGCGAAGGCCGGGCCGCGGCGCTCGGCGGCGGACCCAACGTGTTCGGCCGCAACATGGGGCTCTTGTGCGTGCTCTCGCTCGAGCGCGCGGTGCTGGCGAGCGCGGGCCAGCGCTCGCCCGGGAGCGTGGTGCTGGCGGTCTTGGCCGCGGCCTTGGTCGCGCTCTCGGGCTCGCGCGGCGCGATGGCGGCGACGGTGCTCGCCAGCGCGGCGTTGCTGCTGTTCGGACGCGCGCGGCTGGGTCGGCGGGTGCTGGTGCTCGGGCTCGGGCTGATCGCCGGCATGCTGGTGCTCGGCTTCACCGAGCTGGGCGCACGGATCGTCGCGGCGATCAGCGAGCGCGTGGTCGACCTCCTGCTCGGTCAGGGCTACGTCAGCAACCGCGACCAGATCTACGTGATCGCGCTGGAGATGGGGCTCGAGCGGCCCTTGCTCGGGCACGGGCTCGGCAGCTTCGCCGTCGAGACGCCCTGGCCCTACGCGCACGACATCGTGCTCGACGCCTGGGCCGAGACCGGCCTGGTCGGCGTAGCGCTGCTCGGCGCGTGCATGGGCGTGTGGGCGCTGGCGCTGATCAATCACCGCAAGCCCTTCGGCCCGGACGGGCCGATGAAGCCCGCAATCGACGGACTCGCGGCGACCGGCCTGCTCTTGCTGGTCGCGTCGCTGTTCAGCGGCGGCCGGTTCGACGCGCGCGGGCTGTTCTGCTTGGCGACCCTGACCACGCTCGTTCCGCTCTTGCTCCCCAACGAGGAGCGCGCGCGGTGAAGGTCGTCTACCTCCACCAGTACTTCGTGACCCCGCGCGAGCGCGGCGGGACGCGCTCGTACGAGCTGGCCCGGCGGCTCGTCGCGGCCGGGCACGAGGTCACGATCGTCAGCTCCGATCTCGAGGTCGACCGCGCGCGCTGGGTCGTGAGCGACGCGGCGGGCATCGAGGTCCACCGGATCGGGATCCGCTACGCCAACGCGATGGGCACGCGCGAGCGCATGCAGGCGTTCGCTCGCTTCGCCGCTGCAGCCGGCGAGCGAGCGCGGGCGATCGGTGGCGACGTGGTGTTCGCCAGCTCGACGCCGCTGACGATCGCGTTGCCGGCGATCTGGGCCGCCCGTCGCCTGCGGGTGCCCTTCGTGTTCGAGGTCCGCGACCTGTGGCCCGAGCTCCCGATCGCGCTCGGGGTGCTGCGAGGGCGCCCGGCGATCCTCGCCGCGCGGGCGCTCGAGCAGCTGGCGTATCGCGAGGCTTGCCACGTGGTCGCGCTCTCGCCGGGCATGCGCGCCGGCGTCGAGGCGGCCGGGGTCTCCCCGGAGCGGATCAGCGTGATCCCGAACGCCTGCGACTTCGAGCTCTTCGACGTCGATCCGTGGCTCGGCGAGCAGCTGCGCCGCACCACGTCCTGGCTGGGCGATCGACCCTTGCTGCTCTACGCGGGCACGCTCGGGCGCGCGAACGGGGCTGGGTGGTTGGTCGAGCTGGCCGCGGCGATGCACGAGCAGGATCCGAGGCCCTGCATCGCGCTGGTCGGCGACGGGGCCGAGCGAGAGTCGATCACCGCGCTGGCCCGACGCCGAGGCGTGCTCGATCGCAACTTGTTCATGCTCGGTCCGCGGCCCAAGCAGGACATGCCGCAGCTGCTCAGCGCCGCGACGGCGGCCGCGTCGACCTTTTTGGACGTGCCAGCGCTCGAGCACGCGTCCGCCAACAAGGTGTTCGACGCGTTCGCGGCAGGCCGCCCGGTCGTGGTCAATCACCGAGGTTGGCTCGCTGATCGGATCCGCGAGCACGGCTGCGGGCTAGTGCTGCCGCGCGATCCCACAGCCGCCGCGACGCAGTGGCTCGACGCGCTCGCGCGACCTGGCTGGGTCGAGCGCGCCGGTGCGAGCGCGCGGGCGCTCGGCCGACGGGAGTTCGATCGCGATGACCACGCGCGCGCGCTCGAACAGCTGCTCGTGCGTGCGGTCGCGGAGGCGCGGGCGTGAGCGCTGGCTCGCCCGCGGCCGAGCGACCTGGGTCGAGCTACGGCGGCGGCGTGGCGCTCTCGCTGATCTTCGTCGTGGTGCTCAGCGTGCTGGCGCTGGCCAACAACGTGGTGATCGCTCGCTTGGCCGGCCCCGAAGGGCGCGGGATGTACGGGCTCGCTGTCGCGATCGCGGCGATCGTGACCCCGCTGTGCTCGCTCGGGCTCGGGTCCGCGTCGACCTGGCAGCTCGGCCGCGGGCGTCCGGTCGCGCAGCTCGAGGGGCTCGGCTTGCTCGTGTTCGCGGGCTCGACAGTGCTGGCGCTGCTGGCCGCCGGTGGGGCCCAGCTGGTCGGCGAGGCGGTCGGGATGCGCTCGACGATCCTGATCGTGATCGCGGCGGCGCTCAGCGTGCCTGCGCAGGTCCACGTCGAGCTGGCGCGGGGCCTCTTGCTCGGCGCCCGGCGAGTGCTCGGCTACAACCTCGCCGCCGCCGGCCAGGTCGCGGGCCTCCTGCTGCTCAACCTCGCGCTGCTCGGGCTCGGCGATCACTTCGTGCTGATCGATCTCGTGCTCGCGCACTGGCTGGTCGCGCTGGTCTTGCTCGCGCTGCGTCGGCGCTTCTCCGAGGGGCCGCCGCGCTGGCCCGGGACCGGGTTGGCCCGCGAGTCGCTCGGCTACGGCACGCGCTCGGCCATGCTCGCGCTGATCGACGTCGGGCTGCTGCGGATCGACCTGCTCGTGGCGGCGCCGGGGATCGGGCTGGTCGCGCTCGGGATCTATGCGATCGCCGATCAGATCAGCCACCTGCTCGCCTGGGGCGGGCTGCTCGCCGGCAAGCTGATGTTGCCCGAGAGCGCGGCGGATTCGAGCGGCACGAAGAGCCTGGAAAAGCTCGGGCTCGCGTGTCGGCTGCAGCTGTGGAGCTTGCTGGCCGCGAGCGTGATCGTGCTGGTGCTCGGGCGCTGGCTGATCGTGCTGCTCTTCGGCGAGGCGTTCGAGTCGGCGTACCTGCTCTTGCTGGTCTTGCTGCCGGCAACGATCGCCAAGAGCCTGCACGCGCTGGTGTCGACCTGGCTGGCCGGGCAAGCGATCCAGCGCCCGCTCGTGCGGCTCGGCGTGCTCGCAATCGGGCTCGAGATCGTCGCGGTGCTCGCGATGATCCCGCTGCTCGGCCCGCTCGGCGTCGCGCTGGGAAAATCGCTCGCGTATCTGGTCCAGCTCGCGCTGACCCTGCGCACGCTTCGGCGCGAGCGAGGCGTCGAGCTGCGCTGGTGGCTTCGTCGGGAAGACCTGCTCGCGCTGCGACGCTGGATCGATCAGCGTCGCGCCAGCTCGAACTCTGGAGCTCGATCATGAATGAGTACACGCAGGTCCACGAGGACGGCCTTCGGCCAGCTTCGCTCGATCACCTCGGCAGCTTGCTCGTTCGCGCTCGCCTGCACCCACAGCGGCGCGCCAGCGGGCTCGCGCGGGGTGCCTTCAAGACCGCGCTGAGCTGGGATCCGAGCGAGGCCCGGCGAGAGCTCGAGCGCTTTTGCGAGGCCGACTGGTCACCGCTTCCCGAGGGCGAGGGCTGGTCTCGGCTCGCGCTGATCGAGCCCGACGGACGCGGCGGCTCGCGGGAGCACCCGCAGCTCACCCACTGCCCTGCCCTGCGCGGCGCGGCCGATCGGTTCGGAGCAAAGATCCTCGCGCTGACGCTCGCGCGGCTGAACCCGGGCGGCGGCGTGCACGAGCACCGCGATCTCTCGGGCGGGCTCTCGATGGGGGTGGTTCGACTGCACCTCCCCTTGATCACCGATCCCGGGGTCGAGTTTCGCGTCGACGGTCAGCGAGTGGTCATGCTGCCCGGGGAGATCTGGCAGCTCGACACGACCCACGCACACGCGGTGCACAATCATGGCCAGGCCGCGCGGATCCACTTGATCATCGATCTCGAGGCGACCCCGAACCTGCGCGACCTACTTCCGCCGCCCGAGCCGGGAGACTGGCTGCATCGGGCCCACTTCTCCTGGGTGTGCGTGAGCCGTGGCGCCGAGCTTGCGCTGCGATCCCCGAGTGCGCTGGCCGATCGAGTCGAGCGCTTCGTTCGGCTGCGCGTGCTCGGGCAGGCGGTGTTGACGTTCGAAGATCCAGCCCCGAGCGAGCCCGGACGCGCGCACGTGCACGAGCCGATCGTCGACGTACCGCCCGAGCTCGCGTGCCCAGAGTGCGGCGGCGAGCTCGACCTGCGCGACGATCTGACCCCGCTCGAAGCCCCCTGGAACACCACGCATGGGCTCCGCTGCCGCGCTTGCGCCCGCGAGTACCCGCGCGTCGATGGTGTATGGGTGCTGTGGTCCGATGCCCTGCGCGCGCTGATCCGCGAGCGGCCTTCGGCCGACGACCCAGCCGCGACCGCGAAGTGGGCCAACTACACGGTCTACGAGCAGATGAGCGCCGACTATGGCGAGCACGCCGACGCCTCGGACGGCTACCTCGAACAGATCGCGCGGCTCGACGCGCTCGCGCGCTCGCATGCACGCGAGCGAGCACGCGAGCGCGTGCTCGTCGATGTCGGCTGCGCCAACGGGTTCGCGCTCGATCGGCTGAGGACCCGATATGCACGAACGATCGGCGTCGATCTGTCGCTCGGATCACTGCGAGAGGTCGCGCGGCGGGGACACGTCGCGGTGCTCGGGGACGCGGAGCGACTCCCGCTCGCGCGAGGATCCGTCGATCAGGTGACCTGCTTCGCGGCGCTGCACCACTTCCCCGATCCGACCGCGTTCGCGCGCAGCAGCTTGGCTGCGCTGCGCCCCGGTGGCGTGCTGCTGACCGGCGCCGACCCGAGCCGCGCGGCCATGCACATGGGCCCGCTCGCCCGCGCGGCTTGGGAGCTGCGAAAGCCGGTCTATCGGGCGCTCAGCCGCGCGCTGCCGGGCATGGCCGAGCGGGGGTTCTTGCACGCGAGCCGCGATCGCCAGGATCTCAACGAGCTCGCCGAGCACCACCGGACCGGTGGTGGCTTCGATCCCGACGAGCTCGCGGCGAGCTTGCACGCGGCGGGCTTCGTCGACGTCGCGGTGTTCTTCGATGTCGATCGCAACGACGAGCAGCGGCTCGGCTGGCCGAGCTGGCAGCTCGCGCTGCTCAAGGGGCTCAGCGGTCAGCATCCGCTACGCCGGAGCAACTGGGCCCCGCTGTCCTCGCTCGCGCGCAAGCCTTAGCCGGACACGAGCGATCGAACGCTCGCGGCGACTCGTTGCATGTCATCGGGTCCGTAGCGAGCGTCGGCATGGATCGCCAGCACTCGCTCGGACAGATCCATCTCGGCAGCACCAGCGACCTGCGGCCACAGGACCGCTGGAAAGATCCGACGCTCGATCAACCCCAGCCGCAGCCGCTCGCGGCGAGCCGCCGTGTCGCAGACGAGGATCGCAAAGCCGCCGAGAAACAGCTCGATCCCCGGCGCGCCGACGAGCGCCTCCGCGAGCGCGGCGAGGTTGCGCTCGCGAGCAGCTCGACGCGCGACCAAGGGCATACAGGGGATCAGCGCGGCGCTGAGCCGGCTGATGCCCTGCGGACCGGAGGGGCCGCCGAAGCCCGCGACCCGATCGATCTCGGCCTCGCCCGCGATCGCCAACGCCCGGAACTCGGCTTTTTCGATCGGGTGCCCGTCGAGGTACATGCGCTTGAGCAGCATCGCCGCGAGCTTGCGGGCGTCCATGCGGTCGACCAGCTCCGGCTCGCGTGGCCCTTGATGTCCCCGCGGTGACCACAGCAGCGCGCCATCGGGCAGTGGCAGCGTCTTTCGCAGCGACGCCACGCACCAGTCGGCGTTGCTGCCTCGCGCCCAACTGCCGGTCGGATCGTGCGTGTGATCCTCGATCACGACGCACCCACGCTCGCGCAGCGACCGTGCCGAGCGAGCAGCACGAACGCCGAACCCATTGACCCGCAGCACGGCGTCGCCCGGCTGCGCGTCGTCGGGATCCTCGAGCGGCTCGATCGGTAGATCACGATAGCGAGCGACGCGGAGCCCCGCCGAGCTCAGTGCAACCACCACGTCCTCGCAAAAGTAGCTCGGCAGCCAGATCCGCGGCCGCCCGATCGACTCGAGCAGCCCGAGCAAGGCCGCGCGACCGCTGCCAAAGCGCAGCGGCGCCACGCTACGCAAGAACGCTTGCTCGGGATCGTCGGGCTCCGGCGGATCGAGCTGCATCCACTCGAGCTCCGAGCCCTGCTCCCATCGGGTCCCGCTCACGCAGACCGGTCCTGTGGAGCGGAGAACCACCCGAGATCATCGACCTCCGCGAGCGACTGCCCGGTCTCTTGCCCCACCCCACGTACTACCTGCGTCAGCGTCCGCGCGAGGATCGCTAGATCGAGCCCGAACGACGCATTGTCGACATACCAGACGTCCAGCTCGAGCCGCCTGGAAAAGCTGATCCCCTGTCGCCCGTTGACCTGCGCCCAGCCGGTGATCCCCGGCCGGACCTCGTGACGACGCGCCTGCTCCGGCGTGTACTTGTCGAGGTACTCCATCAGCAGCGGCCGCGGCCCGATCAGGCTCATGTCGCCGATCAGCACGTTCCACAGCTCGGGCAGCTCGTCGATGCTGGTCTTGCGCAGCAGCGCCCCCAGCTTGGTCACCCGGGCGGCGTCGCTGGTCAGCCGGGCCTGATCGCCGCGCGGCTCGACCATCGTGCGAAACTTGTAGATCGTAAATGGTCGCCCATGCAGCCCCGGCCGTCGCTGACGGAACAGCACTGGCCGACCCATCGTGAGCAGGATCGCCGCCGCCGTGCCACCGAGCAGCGGCGCGAGCACGATCAAGCCGCTGCCTGCGAGCACGACGTCGATCATTCGCTTTGCGAGCGCGTAGCGCATCGTCATGTTGGCTCCTGGTTCGAGACTGGTCGTCGATACGCGGGGAAGAACCCCTGATCGTCGACGGCCGCGCTACCGAGCGCGGCCTCGACTGCCTCGAGGTATCCCTGCGGATCGAGGATGGCCCGCCACGTCCAGAACCGCCCGCGTGCGCCCGAAAAACCGGCCTTGAAGCGAAACAGCGCGTCGTCCCGAGAGCCCACCCCACCGCCGAGATGCAGCGCTCGCATGCCCTCGCCGCTCGCCCAGATCCGGACCTCGTCGAGCAAGAGCCGCGTTGGCGAGGCCCGCACGAACGCGGGGGCAGTACCGGACAGGTGATACTGAACAATCCCAGCCCGCCGCGTGAACAAGCCCGCCGCCGCGATCGTGCCCGCGTGTCGAACCAGCCCGATCAGCAGGTGGCTTCCCAGGGCATCGCGCAGCGACTCGACGTACTCGCGGCCAAAGCTCGCCCAATCGGCCCCGACCCGCTCCATCGTCGCAGCATAGACCGCGAAGAACTCTTCTAGCTGCGTGCAGGAGAAGTCGAGCTCGACGCAAAATCCCTCCCGCCGCAGCCGACGGATCAAGTTGCGATGCGTCGCTCGATAACCGGCCCACTGAGCCTGCGGATCCGAGGTCAGATCGATCCAGACCGTCTCGCCCTGCTCGACCAGCTTCCCCTGCCCCGCCAGGCTCTCGCGCGGGCTTCGAAGCAGCGGGTGCCCACGCACGAACGCCGCGATCACGCCGCGCTCGCGCAGCCACTCGAGCTGCGCGTCGAGCATGGCCTGGGCGATCGGGCCCTCGACGATCGTCCCGAGCGGCGCGGGGTAGCCATAGGGCGAGGTCGCGTCGAAGCGTCCGCCCGGCGCCGGGCGCAGCACGAGCGGCAGCAACGACAGCTCCCCCGACGCCTCGGCGAGCAACGCGATCGGCTCGCCCGCCATCCGCTGGGCCTCGAGTCGCACGTAGCTGGGCAGGTGGTAAACGTCGTGATCGAGCCGGTCGAGCGCGGTCAGCCAACGCGGATCCTCGGGCTCGAGCACCCACGCCCGCACGCTCGCTCGCGGCTCGCCATCCACGGCGACGACTCTGCCACGAAGCCCCCGCAGCACGCCGTTCGGGCCAGACACGCAAGCTCACCAGCGAGGCGCGAAGGATCCACTGCGCTCGGTCATGCACGAACGGCACGACCCCGCGAGCCGTGGTCGAGGTCGACATGCGCCATGGCAGCCACGAAGGGGACGACGATCGTCCGACCAGGTCGCGACCTTCGTGGGACGGCCCGTCCGGGCCGAAGGGCCCCGGCTGGCCGCCACCCGGCGTCGGCTCGCTCGGCCCCTATCGCGAGGATCACCCCTCGTCGGCCGCCGGCTCGCTGCTGCGGCCGCTGCTGAGCGTGCTCGAGATCCTGCGCCTGCGCTGGCGGATCGTCCTGGTTACCAGCTCGCTCGCGTTGGTCGTAGCGATCCTGCTGCTCGCGGTCCTGCCAGCCCAGTGGCGGGCCGAGGCCAAGCTGATCGTCCACCCGTCCGGGCCCGAGGTGCTCGACGACATCCAGAACGTCGAGCGCAGCCCCGACAGCAACGGCTACCGGGCCTACTACCGGACCCAGCGCGAGATCCTGTCCAGCCGGGCCGTGGCCATCGAAGCGCTCGAGCGGCTCGGCCTCGCCAACGATCCGGTGTTCCTCGGCATCGATCCCCAGGCCGAGGAGGCCGCCCAGGCCGAGGCCGCCGCCGAGATCGATCCGGTCGAACGCCTGCGCGAGCTGGTCACCGTGCACGAGATCCCCGAGTCGCACGTGATGGTGATCCGGGCCGAGTACCCTGATCCGGTGATCGCGGCCGAGCTCGCCAA
>CBFGLP010000240.1:0-3121 GCA_965649595.1 uncultured Myxococcales bacterium
ACCTCGGTGGGCTGGTTCGGACTTCGCATTCGCTTCCTGGCCCCCCGCAGGGGGGCATTCAACCCTCGTTGGGCTCCAGGTGTGCGTTCTATCGAGTCGCTGAGGCCCTTCGCACGCACCTCGACCGCAACCTCCCTCACGCATCTTTCTCGCCAAGAACCCGTATCTAGCTCGCAACTCGCCTTTTCCACGCGCTTTCCCTTATCGTCTCCCCATGTTCCTGCCGAAGCGCCGGCTCCTGCTCTCTCCAATCTTCCTGCTCCCGCTCGCCGCCTGTACTCCCGATGAAATCTCCACCGACGACTCGGTGGCGGACGCGAGCGAGAGCGACGAAGAGGCCGTCGACGAGAGCGAGGACGAGAGCGACGAGACCGGCGAGCCCCAGGTGCCGAGCGCCATCCCGGCGCTCGGCATCACGATCGGCGACGTCGAGGTCAACCAAGGCACGACGGTCATCGTCGGTCGCGCGGGCGAGTGGGTCGGACCTGAGGATCGGCTCGGCCCGCTCGTCAGCAAGCGCGACTCGCTGGTCCGCATCCACTACACGGTCGAGCCGGGCTGGGTCGAGCGCGACATCCAGGCCCAGTTGCTGGTGACCTACGCGGACGGGACCAGCAAGACGCT
This sequence comes from uncultured Myxococcales bacterium, assembly GCA_965649595.1. Lineage (GTDB taxonomy): Bacteria > Myxococcota_A > Polyangia > Nannocystales > Nannocystaceae > Plesiocystis. The sequence continues at coordinate 625 of CBFGLP010000240.1, forward strand.
GACCTCGATCAAGACCGTGTCGGGCGACAGCGCCCCGAACACGCTCGCCGGCGCGTTCTACTTCGGCCTCGTCGCCAGCAAGGGTGAGGTCGAGCCGGGCATGAGCTTCCAGGTCTCGCTCCACGAGGTCGACGAGACCAACGAGGCGCTCGCCCGCAACGCTGGGCTGAGCGAGAGTATCTGGCAGACCCCGAGCGAGCCCAGCCAGCTCGGCGTGCAGTCCGAGCCGCTCGAGCTCAAGATCGTGTTCGTCCCCTACCACCACAAGTGGGGCAGCATCGATCGCGTCGCGGACACCTCCGACCAGACGATGAAGATCATCGTCGACTACCTCTACGAGCAGAACGCGACCCACAACATCATCTACACGGTCCACGAGCCGGTCTTGTGGGAGTACGAGATGACCAGCCTCGGCGCGGTGCTAGGGCCGATGAGCGCGATGCGGGAGAACGAGCAAGCGTTCCCCAACGAGTACTATCACGGGCTGTTCCCGATCCCGAACGGCGGCGTCGCTGGAGTCGCTGGCGTGGCGCAGGTGCCCGGCGACGGCAAGGGTGAGGGCTACTCGCGCGTGTCCGTGACGGCGCTGGGCAACAGCGTGCAAGATGCCGCCGGCGTGGTCGTGCACGAGGTCGGCCACAACGAAGGTCTGGCGCACGTGTACTGCCCCTACGCCGAGGCCGCGAGCCCCGATCCGACCTACCCCTACCAAAACGGCCTGATCGGTCAGTGGGGCTTCGGGATCATCTCGTTCCGGCTCTACCCGCCCGACGCCAACTACGACTACATGACCTACTGCGGGCCGAGCTGGCTGTCGACGTGGAGCTGGAACAAGACCTTCCAGCGGATCCGGACGCTGACCAGCTGGGAGTACGAGGACGTCGGTTCGGCCGAGGACAAGACCCTGCTGATCGGCGCGATGCTGCCCGACGGCAACCAGGACTGGTGGACCGTCCACGGCACGCTGCCGACCCAGCCCAGCGTGTTCGGTGACGACGGCCAGCAGCAACTCGAGCTCTACGCGGGTGACCAACTGCTCGCGGCCACGCCGAGCGTGGTCCGCTACGCCAACGATCTCTCGACCGCTTGGGTGATCTCGGAGCTGCCCCAGGGCCTCGAGCGGCTCGACGGGGTCGACACGATCGTTCGGGTCGACCGCGGCACGAAGACGAATCCAGTCCCGGCCGCGGCGGTCGAGCTCAGCCAGCGCGACGTGATCGCAGCGCCCTGAGCCCGCGGGTCAGGCCCCCCACGCTTGAGCCGCCGAGTCAGGCCCCCACGCCTGAGCCGCCGAGTCAGGCCCCCACGCCTGAGCCGATGCCGAACAGCCCGCGAGCCGTACGGCCGCAGATCCACTCGAGCGTGTCGGCCGGTAAGCGAGCCGATCGCAAGAGCGCGAGCTCGCGGTCCCAGGCGTAGGGCAGGTTGGGAAAGTCGGTCCCGTAGAGCACCCGCTCGGGCCGCAGCTCGAGCAGGTGGCGAGGCGGCGGCATCGGAAAGTAGTCCGCGAGCATCATCGTCGAGTCGAGCCAGAGGTTGTCGAAGCGCTCGAGCAACGCGGCGTACTCGGCGAACTCGTCGGCGCCAAAGTGCGGCACGCAAAGGCGCAGCTTGGGCCAATTGCGGAGCACCGCCTCGACCCGCTCGGCCCCGCACAGCGCGTGCGGATCGCAGCGATAACCGGGGCTCTTGGGCTCGCGACCGGCGTGCATGACCAAGGGCCGATCCCAACGGACACAAGCCTCGTAGACCTCGGCCATCGCGGGATCGTCGGGCGAGAAGCACTGCACGTGGCAGTGCAGCTTCACGCCAGCGAGGCCGAGCGAGCCAAACGCCTCGTCGAGGATCGCCGCGGCCTCGGGCTCGCCCGGCAGCACGGTCGCGAGCGCGGTCATCCGCGGGCGCTCGCGGGCCAGCTCGGCGACGAAGTGGTTCATTGGGCGGGCGAGCCCGGGCTTGTGCGAGTAGTGCAGCGCGACGAGGTGGTCGACCCCGCGCTCGAGCAGGAAGTCGACCACCTGCTCGGCGTAGAGCTGGTAGCGGATCGGCCAGCCCCACTGCTCGAACCACCGCCAGATCGCGTCGAAGAGCGCGGGCGGGAACAGGTGCACGTGGGCGTCGACGAGCGGGGGCAGATCGTCGGGGACGTGCGTGCCCTCTTCGTCATCGAGGCCGGGCAGCGGGCTCGCCAACACGCCCGCCGACAGGCTCGCGGCACAGACCGGCGCGCAGAGGGTGTCTAGGTCGCTCGCGTGGTCGTGCTGCACGGCGCGAGGGCAGCACGGCGCGCGCGAGCGTGCAAGCAGGCATCGAGCTCCGACAGCGCCCAAAACGAAAGGAGGGACCCCGCAGGGCCCCTCCTCTTGCTGGCGAGAGACAGGCTCACTCCGAGGGCGGGCACCCGTAGGTGCCGTCCATCGTCGCGCCGTTCTTGAAGTCCTCGCAGTAGGACCCGCAGAACGACATGATCTCGCCCTCGACGATCCAGGTCCAGCCG
>CBFGLP010000241.1:0-2266 GCA_965649595.1 uncultured Myxococcales bacterium
GTCCGTCTGGCCCCCCTGAAGGGGGGCTTATTCGATTGCGATCGCACCAATCGCTGCGCGACCTCGGTGAGCCTCTTCAATTGCAATCGTGCAATCGCGCCAATCGCGACGCGACTAATCACTAATCGTGAGTAGGCAATTCGGCCTCGATGTCGTTGGCCGTTTGCTCGTCGAGCCCCAGCGCCTCTCGCAGGTTCTCGAGCATCGCTCGCTCGGCGTCGCCGATCTCCCCGTCCGCCGCGGCCATTCGAACGGCGACCTGATACATCCCGAGCCGCCGACCTTCGGGCAGCGACGCCAGATCGCTCGTGTCCAACTCGACGGGGGTCGTCAGCCAGCTCTGTGCGATCGCCAGCTCGCTCTCGCTCAGCGAGAAGGTGCCGAGGAAGCGCCGCAAGCTCTCGGCTTCTTCATCGGTGAGCACACCATCCGCCCACGCGAGCGCGGCGAGCGTATGAAGGACCTGCAGGATCGGGCTCTCGGACATGCGCGCGAGAGCATGCGCGTGCGGGGGCGAACCAGGCAAGCCGGCGCGCTCACTCGGGTGTCGGCTCGACCAGCGCCGGTGGCGGAGGCTTGGGGCCCTCGGCGGGAGCGTCTGCGCTCGGCTCCAGCTCGAGCTTCGGCTTCGGAGGCTCGACCGAGCGCTCGTGCTCATCCTCGGCTGCAGGCAGCCGACTCGGTTGCCTCTCGGCCTTCTCCCGCAGCGCTGGATCCATCGGCACGATCAGCAACAGATCGGCGCCGACGCTCTCCTGCTCGCTGATCCAGAGCCGATGCAAGGTAACCGCCGGCTGGTCCTCGGCCGGACGCACCGCGACCACGTACTCGCCTGGAGCGAGCAGCACGGACAGCGAGAAGTCGCCCTGCGGCCCAGTCGTGGTCTCGACGAGCGCGGGCTCGAGCCGACTCGGGCTGACGAGCCCTTCGAGCGGGTGCACGGACACGAGCATCGACGCGAGCCCCTGGCCGGGTAGACCCGCGAGCGCTTCGGCCACGACCTTTCCGCGCAGCATGATCTGACCGCTGACCCGCGACTCGCGGGGTGTGCAATCGATCCCGCGATTGGACGTGTGGGAGTCCGGGCCGAGGAAGGGCGTGTCGATGCAACCTGCGGCTCGGCCCTCGGGCAGCTCGCGCGGACGTCGACTCGTCTCGCGGCCCTGCTTGCCTGGACAGCCGAGCGTCACGAGGGCAACGAGCGCGAGCAGGCCCGCTTGCCCAGGCGACCGCGCTGGTCGAGTCGGGCGCCCGCACCCGAGGGGTCGAGTCGGGCGCCCGCGCCCGAGGCGTAGTGTCGAGCGCCCGGTCATCGTCGAGTCATCGTCGGTGATCGCTGCGCGGCGGACAATCGACCCACGAGTGAGGCAGCCGCGGACATGCCAGCGCGCTCACTTGGGCACTGGCGGGTGCGCCGGTTGACCGCACCTCGCGCAATCGTCAGACTTCGAGCATGCAGCCCTCTCCGGATCGCAACAACCCGTTCTCGCAGGGACCCAATCCTTATGGTGGTGGTCCCTGGCAGGCCCCGGGGGCCTACGCCGATCCCCGGGCGCAGCTGGCCACGGGCGTCGAGAAGTTCATGATGGGCGTCAACGCCTGGATGGCCGCGGGCGTGGGCGTGACCGGCCTCGCCGCGTTCCTGGTCTCGCGTTCGCCCCAGCTGCTCCAGACGCTCTTCACCGGCGGAATGCAGTGGGTGGTCCTGTTCGCCCCGCTGGTGTTCGTGTTGATCTTCGGGAGCCGCCTCCACCGGATGAACCCCGGCACGGCGACCGCGGTGTTCCTGGCGTTCTCGGCGGTGATGGGCATCTCGCTCGCCCCGATCTTCATCATCTACACCGGCGGCTCGATCGCCTCGACCTTCGTGATCACCAGCATCACCTACGGCGCGCTGGCGCTGTGGGGCTTCACGACCAAGCGGGATCTCGCCCCGATGGGCAAGTTCCTGTTCATGGTCCTGATCGGCATGGTCGTGTCGAGCCTGGTCATGCTGGTCATGCAGCTCGGCTTCGGCATGAAGATCAACCCGGTGGTGTTCCTGATCCAGTCGGGCATCGGCGTGCTGCTCTTCGCGGGCCTCACCGCCTACGACACGCAGAAGATCAAGCAGCTCTATCTGATGAACGGCGGGGCCGGGAACCTCGCAATCGTCGGTGCGCTCACGCTCTACCTCGACTTCATCAACCTGTTCCTCTTCCTGCTGCGCCTGTTCGGCAACCGCGAGTAATTGTCGTCGTCAGCCCAACGGGGGCTGAATTCGTTC
>CBFGLP010000242.1:0-3831 GCA_965649595.1 uncultured Myxococcales bacterium
CGTCGGCCCGTCCGGGCCGAAGGGCTTCATCGGCCCGTCTTCAGGCTCCTTCGGCCCCTTCGGGTCGAAGGGACTGCAAGATCATGGCGATTCGCTGCTCCGTCGATGTGTTGCCGTCGATGCGCAGCACCGGGATCGTCAGGGTCTCGAGCCACGCCTCATGACGTTGGCGGGTGCGGCCGGTCATGCTGCCTTCGTCGTAGGAGGCAGCCCAGGTGAGGAAGGCCTCGATCTCTGCGTCGAGCTCCGCGCCTCGCTCGTAGAGGCTTCGATTAGCGAGCTCCCGCGCCCGAAGCCGCTCGATCCGCAAGTCGCAGGGGACCGTCAGAAACACGCAGAGGGTGATTTGGGGATCGAGCTTCCAGCTGAGCGCAGACCCACTCCATACCCAGTCTTCGGAGGCAGCGAGGTCTTTGGCGAGTGCAGCGTCGCGGAGCGTCGGGTCGCGTTTGTGCGTGTAGGGAGGGACTGTCGGGATCCAGTAGTAGTCGTCGCTGTCGAAGTGCGGGATCCGGAGCTTGGCGGCGAGGGCTCGGCCAAGCGTGGTGGTCCCGGTGCCCGAGGCGCCGCTGATGTGGATCCGAGGCATTACTGAGATTTAGCTCGAATCGGGATGTTCGCCGCTGCGATGCCCGAGCGGGTGGTCTACTTGCCCGGACGGCTCGTCAACGTGGTGCTCTAGGCAGCGCGTTCCGTAGAGCCCACGGCTGAGGGCTCGGGCGCTGCTGTGCGGGGTCCGGGCTGGCAGCGAAGCGGCTTGGGGTGGGCAGGACTGTCTGCGGTTGAGATGAGCTGACAGGAGCGCGGTCCTCGACCGGCATGGATGTATGGTGGAGAACCGGTTGGAGCATGGAAATGTTTAATATGAATGCAAGAAATGCCCATCAAACGTTGTATTGCTCTGATTCGGTATTAGAAAAGTCATTTATTAGAGAGTTGGATATGTCTTGAATCATTCGATGGTGATTCTAGAATTGGCGCATGATGGCAATCACCAAGTGTTTCACGGCGCTGCTCGCCTTCTCGCTCCTCGCTCCGATGCCGGCCGCGGCGGCGGTGCCCCATGACATCTGCGTGCAGCCTCCGCCGGCGGCGAAGGTCACCGATGTCGCGTCCGGCCAGGACGAGCAGCCGAACGGCATCCAGGTCCGGTGGGCCTCGGTGACTTACGTGCTGTCCACGGGGCACGAGGCCGAGGTCTATGTGGAGGTCGATGGTCGCGGGCGGGGCGAGGGGTACATCTACGTCGAGGGAGACCCGATCGTGCACGTCAGCTACGACACCGACGCGCGGGGCGGCACCACCAGCTGGACTGCGCCGGATATCGATCTGCCGCAGCAGGCGCTGGCGGAGCTCGCTCAGAGCGATGTGGCCGAGGAGCTGTTCTCGGGTCTGGGCGGCCCGCAGGAGACGAAGTGCAGCGAGTTCGGCAAGGGCGCCGTCAAAGTGACCAAGTACCTGTGGATTGGACTCGTCGCCGCGGCAGGCGTGGCCTGTTGCGGTGCGACGACTGGCGGCTGTCCGGCGTGTGTGGGGGCGGCCACCGTCGCGGGTGCAGTCGGGAACGACATTGCCGATGGCTACTGTGACTGACACCGAACCCGAACACGAGGCTGGCGCCCGAGTTCCTGCGCTTCTCGACCATCCGCAGCCGCTCGGCATCCTTCCGACCCGGCGATTCTGGGACGATCCGGTCAACAAGCGGGTGGTCAAATGGCCATTGGCGATTATGGCAGCGGTTCTAGTCCTGACGATCGTGTTGCTGGATCTTCCATGGTGGGCTGCGGGGCTCAGTGCCGGTGGGGCAATGCTGCTCATTCAAGGATCGTTCGAGCGCTACATCCGGCATGCCGCCAAGCGTCGGTTCCGCTCCCAGCCCGAGCCGCCCGCGCTCGCGCAGGAACATGACGACCGTGGCTGACCCACCTCCAGAGCCCGACGGCGACGAGCCGAACGAGGACGAGCGCAGGCCAGCTCTGCTCGATCGCCCGCAACCAATGGGGGTGTTGCCGAGCTGGTGGTTCTGGAACGACCCAAAGAACTGGGCTTTGATCAAGGTGCCGTTCACGGTCTACGTGGTCGTCGTGATGGTGGTCGTCGACGTGATCGATCTGCCGCTCTCGACCGCTCTGGTGGTGTACATCGCGGCGTACTGGCTAGCGCTCGGGCTGATCGAGCGCTACGTCCGATGGGCAGCGAAGCGGCGCTTTCGCTCGAAGCGCGAGCCCCCGGCGCTCCTGGAAGGGCGCGAGGACGATCAAGCTCGTGACGATTGAGCTTCGTCGAGGTCCGCGTTGATCCGAGCGAGCGCGTCCGCCAGCGGCCGCTCGGGCATGATGTCGAGCTGAACATGGGGTATGTCGCCAACGATCGCCTCGAGCTGCGCGAGCGTGGCCATCGGGTTGTTCGGAATGATGTTTACCGTAGTGTCGTAGTCCGTCATCACGAACGACCCCCCGGGCTTCGACAACGAGGCGACGTGCCCGGGCCCGAGCCCGCCAAAGGGGCGATTCGTGTCCTCTCGTCCCCGGCGAACGCACATGCGAATCCGCAGCTCCGGGCGGGCGACGACCTGCATCCGGTAGACGCTGAACCATTCTTGCAATGCGCCCGGAAAGGGCGCCCCCTCGCTGCGCACGAGCGTGTGCCCGAGCAGCGGCCACGCGTCGAGACGCTCCGGTAGGCGGAAGGGATGCTGCCAGCCGATGTTCGCCAGCTTGGCGACCGGATCCTCGCGGAGCTCGTCGAGCGAGCGCCGCCAATTATCGACCATCAGGTGCGCGAGCAAGACCCACTCGACTCGCCGCTTGCGTGGCGGCAGGGGCATCGGTTTGCCGAGCGCATACTCGAGCGTCTCGTCGCTCTCGTAGACGATTGCGATCGAGCGAGGGAGAGCGCGAAGGATCGGGGCGGCGTATTCGATCGCGTGCTCGGGGATGATCCCGTAGAGCCGCGATCCCTCGGCGTGCATGACCCTGGCGTGCGGGGCCAGCCGCTTGCCGAGCGAGTCGAGCTCGGCGCCCGCCAAGACCCCGAACACGACCGAGAACGTGGAGTACCAGCTGCCACCGGTCTGGAGGATCCGGCCGTGCCGGCGCAAGAGCAGGTGCGCGAAGATGTCGAAGGTGCGCAGGGTCGAGTGGGCGTGGACGAGCACGCGGCGTCCGCCCGCGAGCACGGTCTCGGGCCCGAAGACCCTCATGTCGTAGGGCGCCGCGTGCCAGGCGTAGTGTGGAGGTGGATCCTCGCGGCCGAGCGCTTGCCAGAGCGTCTTGGGCTGTGGCCGATTGAACTGCGTGGGCTCGACCCGGCAGCGCTCGAGCAGGTGCTCGATCTCCGCGACGTAGGCGGCCGACTTCTCGGCGCTCGAGAACTCGCCGACCAGCGTGTAGCTGGTGCTGTGATTGGAGGCGTAGGCCTGCCAGACGAGCACGCGGGGCAGGGGAGGGCACGCGGCCTCGCGGGCGAGCCGAACGAGGCTACGCGAGCAACCTTCTATCCCGGCGTGCGAGCGGCGAGCCCGGTTCGCTCGCCAGACCTCGAGCGCGTGGGCGGGCGAGTCGACGGGGATCGCCGCGCCGTGGAAGCTGCACGGCAAGAGCTGCTTTTGGCTGTCGATCGTGATGAAGTCGTCGCCGGCAGCGCAGTCGTCGTGGCCGAAGACTCGCAGCTGAGGCACCTCGGACAGGCGGCGGCCGAAGCAGACCGAGAGGCCGAGCGAGAGGGCCGAGCCATAGCGGCCGTGGACATCGAGGACGACGCGCGCGAGCGCTCGGTCGTCGCTGGGCGAGAGGTGGAGCGAGCGATCGGGGCCGTTGTAGGAGAGCAGCA
>CBFGLP010000243.1:0-6942 GCA_965649595.1 uncultured Myxococcales bacterium
GTCGACGAGGCGAGCGGCGAGACCCCCGAGCCGCGCGAGGGCAAGGGCAGGGGAAGGGCGGCGCAGCTCGAGCCGGTCGCAGCCTCGATTGCGGCGATCGACATCTCGTCGAGCGAGTTCGTGATCATGAGCTGTCGGCGGCCCGAGCAGGTGCGGGCCGAGCTGGCGCGGCTGTGCCCACGCGAGCTCCTGGCCCCACCGAGCGTGCACGCCTGGCTTCGCGCCGAGCTCGGCTCCGAGTGTCCCGCGATCACCACGCCCGACTCGATCGCCGGCGTGCAGTCACCGAGGGCCCTGCTCGCGCGGGTCCAGCACCTCTACGAGGAGAGCAGCAGCGCAGCGCCGCTGCGCGGCGAGGAGGCCGAGGCCGCCGCGACGGCGCTGTCCTATGCCGAGGCCACCCAGCCCGGGCACACGCTGCTGCTGCACCGCCTCCGCCGACACGAGCCCACTCGCCACCTGGTGCTCGACGAGGCTTCGCTGCGCAACCTCGAGATCCACCGGACCCTGCGCGACGGCCAGCGTCGCGGCACCTTGCTGTGGGCGATCGACGCGACCCAGACCAGCATGGGCGCCCGCTTGCTCCGCGGCTGGGTCGGCGCGCCGCTGTTGGACATCCCGGCCATTCGCGCCCGGCAAGATGGTATCGAGGCGCTGCTCGGTGAGGCTCGCTTGCGCGGCGAGCTGCAGTCTCGGCTCAAGGACGTGCGCGACGTGATCCGGCTGGCCGCTCGTGCGCGCCTGCAGACGATCAACCCGCGCGAGCTCTCGGCCCTGCGCGCGAGCTTGCAGGCGGCGCCCGGCATCGCGAGCTTGCTCGCCGAGCTGGCCAAGCGGCGCACGGATGGCCAGCTACCTGCGCTTCTCCAGCTGGGTGACGATCTTTTGCAGGACGTCCGCGAGCGGCTCGAGGCCATGCTCGTCGACGATCCTCCCGCGATCGCGCGCGAGGGCGGGATGATCCGCTCGAGCGCAGACGCGGGTCTGGCCGAGCAGCGCGAGCTGGCCGACGGTGGTCGCAGCCAGCTCGCGGCGATCGAGACCCGCGAGCGCGAGGCGACCGGGATCACCAGCCTCAAGGTCCGGCACAACAGCGTGTTCGGCTACTTCCTCGAGGTGCCCAAGACCCACGTCAAGAAGGTGCCCAAGACGTGGGTCCGCAAGCAGACGCTGGCCAACGCCGAGCGCTACGTGACCGAGGAGCTGGCCGCGCTCGAGGCCAAGGTGCTCGGCGCCCAGGAGCTGGCGCTGCAGCGCGAGCTCGAGCTGTTCGAGCAGCTGCGCGCCGTGGTCAGCGACGCGGGCGAGCGACTGGTCGGGCTCGGTGAGCGGCTAGCGACCCTCGACGTGCTCGCGGGTCTGGCCGAGGTCGCCGACACCTGCGGCTACGTGCGCCCCGAGCTGGTCGAGGAGCCGGTGCTCGACGTCCGCGAAGGACGGCATCCGGTGGTCGAGCGGGTGCTCGGAGCCGGTCGCTTCGTGCCCAACGACACGAAGCTGGCGGCAGGGACCCACGGGGGATCCGACGCTGCGCGGCTATGGGTCGTGACCGGCCCCAACATGGGCGGCAAGAGCACGGTGATGCGGCAAGTGGCGCTGATCACCATCTTGGCGCACGTCGGTAGCTTCGTGCCCGCCGCGGCGGCTCGGATCGGCTTGGTCGATCGCGTGTTCACGCGGGTGGGTGCCGCCGACGATCTGGGGCGTGGCGAGAGCACCTTCATGGTCGAGATGCGCGAGACGGCGCAGATCGTCGCGCAGGCGAGCCCGCGTTCGCTGATCTTGCTCGACGAGATCGGCCGGGGCACCGCGACCTTCGACGGCCTCGCGCTGGCCTGGGCGATCACGGAGTTCCTGCACGATCAGGTCGGCTGTCGGACCATGTTCGCGACGCACTATCACGAGCTATGCGGACTCGAGAGCCGGCTCGCGGGCGTGCGCAACGTGCATGTCGCCGTGCACGAGCAGCGTGGAGAGATCGTGTTCCTGCACCGGGTGGAGATGGGCCCGGCGGGGCGCAGCTACGGGATTCAGGTCGGGCGCCTCGCGGGCCTGCCCGCGCGGATCCTCCGACGTGCGCAGCGGATCCTCGAGCGCCTCGAAGCACAGGAGCGATCGGCCCCGAGCGCGCAGCTCGATCTGTTCGCGCCGCGCGTGCCCGAACAAGGCGCCAGCCCGGATGCCGCCGCGATCTCGATCAGCGACGAAGAGGGGGCCGTGCTCGACGAGCTGCGGCGCTGCGAGCCTGATCGGCTCAGCCCGCGCGAGGCCCACGAGCTCCTCTATCGCTGGCTCGATCGACTACGATCGTGAGCACTCCGAGTGGCGCGCTCGGGCATGGCAATGTGCGCCCTTTGGACCAGCGTGTCGCGGGCGCTCCGCGAGCGCGTGAGCTTGGCCGTCGTCTGGTGTCCGTCGATGCGACCAAAAAAGCCGTGCAATGTGCTTTGGGAGTCATGTTAGATTCCGCAGGCGACCTCGGAGATACGCATGCGACGGCTTCAATCCTTCTTGACCCTTTCTGTTCTTGTTCTGACCCCCGCTCTCGTCGCGTGCGATGGCGGCGACGACGACTCCGGTGACGAGCTCACCACGGACGAGGCCAGCGATACCCAGACGGGCGATGGTGACGGCGATACGATGGACACCGGCGATGGCGACGGTGACACGGGGAGCTGCTATCCGCAGCCGCCCGAGTGCGCGCAAATGATGGAGTGCTTCGCCGAGATCCTGCCGGATGTCGACGTCAGCAAGTATGGGGCGGACGGCAGCTGCTGGTGCGGGACCGAGGACGAAGCCCTCGAGTGCTACAACACCTGCAAGGAGCAGCTCGACCTAGCGATCGAGCAGAACCCGACGGTCGGTGTCTGTCACGGTCGTTACTGCCCGCTCGAGGATCTCGATCCCAACGAGCCCTACGGGCCCGCGGACAACGGCTGTCCCGAAGGCTCGATGGCGCTCGACCTCCCGGTGGCCGGCACCTACTGCGCGCCGGAGTGCACCGGCCTCGCGGAGTTCTGCCCCGAGCACTCGCAGACGATCGCCGACGGCACGTGCTTCTGGGGTGGCGCGGACGTCAACTACTGCGCCCTCTACTGCTACGTCGATCCCTACGTGTTCGCGTCGGGGACCCAGTGCCAATGCGGTGCGACCTGCCAGCCCTACGGTGGCGCGGATGCGGACGGCAACCTCCGGGGCGTCTGCACGTTCGAGTAATCCACTCGCCGAGCTCCGGGCGCCCAAAGGTCCGAGAGCGAGCAGTCGAGCGGCCGTCCCCGGGTGGGGCGGCCGCTCTTCCTCGTCTGGGTCAGACCCCGCTATCCTGAGCGCGTGCAGGATCCTCGGGTGCCGCGAGCTGCCCGTGTGGAGTCGAAGCTCCTTCGATTGGCGATCGGCTGCGCCCCGCTCTTCGTCGCGCTCGCCTGCGATCGTCAGGACTCGTCGGTCTCGAGCCCCACGCCTGCGGGTCTCGTCATGCGCGGATCGTCGTGGGCAACCCCCGACGATCACCTGCTCGAGCTGCTCGTCCACCAGGACCACGTCTATGTGGCCAACAGCAATTACGGCGTCTCGGCGCTGCGGCTCGAGGACGATGGCTCGCTGACGATCACCACGCCGCACACCGAGGAGTTCGAGCCGCGCTGCACGACCCTGGCGCTACACCGGGCCTCGGACACGCTCTACTGCGCCGCCGAGTGGACCGACCTCGAGCGGATCTCACCTCGGGTGAGCATCTTCGACCTCGCCGAGCCCGGCGTGCCACGGCTGCGCGAGCACTTTTTCATCGAGGCGATCGCTACCCGCGACATCGAGGTGGTCGGTGATCGGCTGATCCTCGATCACTTCGACGATGGGCTGTGGACGGCAGCGATTGGCCCGGACGGCTCGCTCTCCGAGCTCGCGCAGGCGCCCGTCGAGGGCAACGCTCGGAGTAGTGTGGGCGTGGGTGACGATCGGATCGTCACGCTCTTCGCTGACGTCGAAGGTCACGGAGCACAGCTGCGCTTGCACGACCTCGCGTTCGAGGAGCTGGACCGCCTGCCGCTCGTTGGACCTCCGCTGGGCTTGAGCGCCGACTCCAGCGGGGCTCCGCGGGTCGCCGTAGCGCTCGGCTCGGCTGGCCTCGCGCTGGTCGACGTCGAGGCGGACGCCTTGCTGATCGAGCACGAGCTGCAGCCCCCGGCGGTCGTCACTCACGCGCTACGCGAGGGCGATCGAGCGGTCGCGGTCACGCTCTCGGGCGCGTTCGCGTGGAGCCTCGCGGACGTCGAAGCGAGCGACATGGGGGAGGGCGAGCCCGCGTCGTTATTCGGGTTTGCCCCGGCGGGCCAGGCAGGGCCCGATCGCGAGGGCAACATGCTTCACGGGGTCCTCCACGCCGGCGAGCTGATCACCAGCGATTGGATCTACGTCGAGCGCTGGGCGATCGACGAGCAGGGCGAGGTCGTCGATCTGGACCTGCCCCGAGGCATCTACGTCGGCCCTGGGGCGCCGGTCCGCTGGGCGGTGCGCAACCTCGCACCCGAGCCGCGCCGGGTCGAGTTCCGCATCGGCGATCAGGAGGTCGCCCGCGCCGAGCTGCAGCCCGCCGAGCAGCGCACGTTCGAGCTGTCCCCCGAGGCGCGCGCGAGCCTCGTCGGGGACGAGCGGCTCGTCCGGATGTTCGTCCGCGTGTTCGACCCCACCAATGCGGGCCCGCACCCGGACTCGTTCAGCATGATCGTGATCATCCAGCGCTCGCCCGAGGAGGACCCGGCCGAGGGCCGCCCGGCGCCCGGCGATCGCTTCCCGCCGATCGCCCTGCAAGCCGATCCCGAGACGACCTTCTTCATGCCGACGCCCGCGGGCGGTCAGTCGGTGTTCTTCTCGCCCGACTGCGGGATGATCTGGTCGCAGCTCGAGGATCTCGCCTGGCTCGAGCGCGAGCGGCTCAACCCACGCGAGGGGCCGGCGGTGCTCATCAGCTGGTACGACATCGCTAGCGACGGGTTCGCCGAGCGCTGGGGCCTGTGGGGCGCGACCTTCGGGCATCACGACGTGCTCGCCTCGCCCGAGGTCCGCGAGCTCAACGCTCACTTCGGCAGCGATCTCTACTACGACGGCTTCTTCATCTACGACCTGCCCGGCGACGCGATGCCGAGCGACTACAGCGTCGGGGCCGATGGGATCGTGCGCTCGGTCGAGCGGATGTACTACGGGCTCTGGACGCTCCGGCCCGAGTGAGGGTAGGCAAGGGCATGGCCCGCGCCCGACAGTACTGGCTGATGAAGAGCGAGCCCGAGGAGTTCTCGATCGACGATCTCCGGGTCAAAGGCAGCGGGTCTTGGGATGGCGTCCGCAACTACCAGGCCCGCAATCACCTGCGCGCGATGGCGGTCGGCGATCTGGTGCTCTTCTACCACTCGAACGCGACCCCGCCCGGGGTCGTCGGCGTGGCCCGGGTCGTGAAGCCTGCCTATCCCGATCACACCGCCTGGAACCCGCGCTCGAAGTACTACGATCCAAAGTCCGATCCAGACGAGCCCCGCTGGTTCATGGTCGATGTCGAGTATGTCGAGACGCTGCCCGAGCCGGTGACGCTCGACCAGCTGCGCGAAGATCCGGCGCTCGCGGACATGTTGGTGATCCGGCGAGGCCAGCGGCTCTCGGTCCAGCCGGTCGAGCGTCACCACTTCGCCCACGTGCTGCGGCTCGGTAAGGCGAAGACGCGAGTGCGCACGTAGCCGGGGTGATCCAGGCACCCTCGTCAACAGCGAGCGATCGGCCGGCGCGACCGCGCCCGGGTAGCCTCGCGTGTATCGACCCGCCCGCCCGTGTGGTACCGTCCCGCCGGAGGAAGCATGAATCGGTTCAGCAGCGCAACACTCGTCTCTCTGCTCGGTCTGTTCGTGGCCTTCGGCTGCAAGCCCAAGGAAGAGGCAGAAGAGCCGGAGCTCGGCGACGAGGAGTCTCTGGTCGGTGCTCGGCAGGTCGTCGACGAGGTCGATGAGGAGGCGGCGCTCGACGAGGAGTACGGCAAGCGGTCCGAGCTCCCGCCCGCCTCGGAGCCGACCGAGAAGTGCACCGGCAAGGGCAAGAACCGCGAGTGCAAGGTCGTCGATCCCAAGCCCGAGATCACCGCGGCCCACGGCGCGCGCAAGCTGATGGGGCGGTTCCGCTGGAAGATGAACCCGCAAGCGGTGCTCCGCCAGCTCGAGAAGGAGATCGAGGAGGAGTTCGCGGACCTGCAGGCCAAGACCAAGGATCCGATGCAGCAGGACAAGAACCGCGAGCTCAAGCGCGAGCAGCTCGAGGAGCTGCAGCGCAGCCGGGTCAAGTTCGAGAAGGCCGCCCGGCACCGCTGGGGCGTTTCGCTGATCTCCCACGAGTTCAAGGACGACGAGGGCGAGGAGATGGTCTGGATCAAGACCCCCACGCTCAAAAAGTTCTACTTCTTCAAGGACGACGAGCTCTACAAGATCGTCTACGCCTACGGCATGCAGGCGTGGCCCGGCCAGGACTACAAGGCCGTGGTCGACGACAAGTTCAAGAAGTGGTTCGGCATCAGCCCCGAGGACAAGGTCAAGGTCGACCCCGAGACCAACGCGCCCTTGATCCGCTGGGTCCAGTGGAACACCGCCGACGGTGATCGGGTGCGGGCCTTCGACATGACCGCCGTCCACGGTGCGATCGTGCTCTCGGTCACCTACGGTGAGGCCGAGGACCGCTACGGCGAGCGCCTGCCCGACGTGCACAGCGACGAGAACTTCTCCGATGCGGTCGGTGACGTGCTCGGTGGCAGCGACATCTGCTACGACGCCGAGGGCAACATGATCGAAGACGCGGAGCAGTGTAAGAAGCTCCGCGGCGAGATTTGAGTGATGCCGCTTGCGGCATCACTCAAATCTACTCGTCTTGTCTTGATGGAGGGACGTCGCCGTCCCTCCCCCTACTCGGCGAAGC
>CBFGLP010000244.1:0-6648 GCA_965649595.1 uncultured Myxococcales bacterium
GAGGTGATCGCCGAGGGCCCCGATCTCGTCGTCCACCAGCCGCCCGAGCTGCTCGACGCGATGGACGCCTGGAACACCGAGCACCACGGCGCGAGCGGGCTGACGGCCCAGTCGCTGGCCTCGACGATCAGCGTGGCCGAGGCGGAGCAGCAGACGCTCGCGTTCCTGCGCCAGCACGTGCAGCCGGGCAAGTCACCGCTGTGCGGCAACTCGATCGGACAGGACCGCCGGTTCTTGGTCCGCTACATGCCCGAGCTCGAGCGCTTCTTTCACTATCGCAACGTCGACGTCAGCACGATCAAGGAGCTGACCAAGCGCTGGTACCCGGACCTTCCGGCGTTCGGGAAGAGCGAAGCGCACCGGGCTCTGGATGATATTCGGGAGTCGGTCGCGGAGCTGCGCTGGTATCGGGAGAAGGTGTTTCGCTAGCAGCGGATGTGGTTCGACGAGGATAAGTTCGGCAATCCGTTTCAACTTCAAAAACTGCATATCGGGGGCGACGGACATTGACGAGCGCTCGTTTCCCGGGCTCGCCCAGATATGGGCCAGACCGCATTTCCTAACCCACAGATTAGCGACCAAATAGACCTCCCCCTCGATATCATAAGCGTTTAGGTGCTGATAACACCTCAGTTCAACTGGCACAGAACAGAGTTGTCATTCCAGGATTTTTGCGTTACATTCTCACCAGACCCCTAGTGGTAAGGAGGGCAAAATGGCAACGGACCGACCAGTGACGTGTAAAATCTGTCGCAAGCGCGAGGGCTACCTGGGTTGCCCGAGGTGTAGGAATCATATTTGTCATGACTGTGCTCGTAAGCGGCACGACGGACATCCCGGAAATGGCATTGAGTATGGGTGCCCGGAATGCACGGGTTGGGAAATGTATCCCAACGCGGGGGATCTCTGGGTCGGATAGCGATCCAACTAGCCCCGTACTACGAGATAGCGCGGCGGAGTGTGGCACACGATCCCGCGCTCCTCGTTCCACGGGCTCGTGTAGAACTCCATCAACTCCCCGCGGTAGCGTCGCGCCAGCCCGCGATCAGCTGCTCGTCCTTTCTTCATCAACCTTCGTCCTCCCCGCTCTCATCAACCAGCACATGCGGCGCGACAACCCGCCGAAACCACGCGCCGAGATCCGCCCACTGCCCCCCAGGCTCGCCGGTCGACTGGAGCGGATCAACCAGCTCCTGCCCAAACGCCGGCCACCCGCACGGCACGTTGCTGCAAGCCACCGCGAGCGCAGTCAAAAATCGCGGCGGAACTGATCGCGCCCGCACGACCGCCACGAGCACGCGCTCTTCGAGGCTCAACGGCTGCTCGCCGAGATCCCCAATCAACACGCCAAGCGGCACGCGCAGACCCGCGGCCACCTTCACCATCGAGTCCAACGAGGGCGAGCTGTGCCCCACCTCGATGCGCCGGACCGTGTCCGCCGAGATCTGACCGCGCTCCGCAACTGCCTCCTGAGTCAGCCCGAGCTGCAGGCGGATCCACAGCACACGCCGCCCGAACTCGTGGCGGAGCTCGTTCATGTCGTCGGCTCGCTCCTCAGCGCGGGGAAGTACCGGACGGCGCTCGTGTTCCCGCGTCGCAGCCGCGGCAGGTCGATGTGCGGGTCTGGTCCCCGCACGCGTGCCGGCTCGGCATGATAGCGAGCGAGCTCCGCCATCGCTTCCGCGGTTGGTTCGGGCATGGCACCCAGCCGCTATGTGGATCGCCCTCGATCTGTCCGAAAGAATTTCTCGACCAAAGACCGAATGCGAACCGAGCGAAACCGCCCGCTCAAGTCGCCGGGGTCGGCGTCGACGCGAACGCGCGGGCGGCTGCCCTGCGCATCTTCTTGATCCCCTCGGCGGTCCGCGAACGAGCGGTGCTGTAGTTGATCCCCTCGAGCTCGGCCGCTTCCTTGTCGGTGCGCCCGAGCAGGCGGTGGCCGAGCATCGTCCGCAGCGGCGTGCTCAACCTGGCCAACTGGCGCGACACGAACGAGAGCTTGCGCAGGTGATCGAGCACGGTCCCCGGGCTAGGCTCGGGTCGCGGAAGGGCCGGCACGTCCTTCCGCACGGCGCGGTGGAGCTTGTCCGTCTTGTCCTTGTTGCGGACGTTGGCGGCCACTTTGCGGGCGATCTCGCGGACCCAAGCCCGAAACGCACCCGGGTGCTCCGGCTTGAAGTCGGGCAGTCGTTGCACGACCACGGCGAGCGTCTCGTGGATCAGATCCTCGACCTCGTCAGGATCAAAGACCCCCAGCTCACGACGCATCTGCCTGCCGATCACGAGGCGGAGCGCCTCGAACAACTCCTGTTCCTCCGACTTACCACCCTTGCGCATGGCGACGAGCAGAGCATCGAGGTTCACGGTCGCTAGTGTACAGGCTCGCGTCGAGGCGACCACCTGTTCGAAAGGTCATGTTCGTTCAACCAAACTCGCAACCAGCAGATCTGCGGGTCGCGAGCCTGCAAGGTTGCAAGCCGCAAGGTTGCGGGTCGCGAGGTTGCACATGTGCACGATCCCGATCGGTGTACCCTCCTCCGCGGCCGTGTCCGAGGTCGAGGACGATGACGATGATGAGCGCTGGGATCCGGTGCTCACCGAGCGCTGGGAGTTCTTGCGCGAGGCCATGTGGGAAGGCGACGTCCTTCGCATTCCGGATCCCGACCACCCGCGAGTCCGCGTCGCCGAGCGCTACGACATGATCGAGTGGCTGGGCACGGGTGGTTGGGGTGCCGTGTTCCTCGCCCACGACACGCAGCTCGATCGTCCGGTCGCGTTCAAGCTGATGCGGCGCGACGACGACATCGCCGAGCAGACGCTACGGCAGGAAGCCCGCTGCCAGGCCAAGCTCGACCACCCCAACGTCGTCCGGCTCTACGACATCGGCCGCTCCGAGTGGGGCCTGTACGTGACGATGGAGTACGTCGAGGGCGTCGACGGGCACACGTGGATCTACGGGGCGCAGTACGACTGGCCGCAGGCGATCGATGTGTTCGTGCAAGCCGGCCGCGGGCTCGCGGCTGCCCATGCAGCGGGCATCGAGCACGGCGACTTCAAGCCCGCGAATGTGCTGATCCGCAGGGACGGCCTGGTGCTCATCGCCGACTTCGGGATCGCCCGAGCGATGCACCAGCCGGTATTAGAGGAAGAATCGCGCTACCTCGGGACGCCGTCCTACATGCCACCCGAGCGCTTCGATGGGGTGGAGAGCGACCCTCGCTCGGACCAATTCTCGTTCTGCGCGTCCGTATGGGAGTGCGTGTATGGGTGCCTGCCCTTCAAGGGCGAGACGATCGACGCGTTGGTGGGGGCGGTGCTGATCGGGCACGCGCGGGTCGAGGCACCGCTGCCCAGGCTGCCGCAACGCTTGCAAAAGCTCCTGCGCCGGGGTCTGTCGGCGGTGATGAAGGAGCGCTGGCCATCGATGGGGGTGCTCGTGAGCGAGCTGGAGAGCTTGCCGGAGCTGCCCCGCAAGCGGCGTCGGTGGATGCTCAGCTCGGTGGCCTTGCTCGCGGCGCTCGGGCTGGGGGCGTTGTTGGCGATCTGGCTGGGGGTCGCTCGCAGTGGGCAGGCGATCACGTTGAGCCCGGCAGAGGCGATCGCCAGCGCCGACGCTCCCGAGCCCGACGAGCAACCCAGCATCGACGATTTGAAGGAGCTCGCCAGCACAGGGGATCCCGTCGAGTTGTGGCCTCGAGTTCGAGCGCTCGACGAGCGTGGGGGCTTGAAGGTCGACGAGTTGCTGATGCTCGCGGAGATATTGAAGCAGCGAGCAGCGGCATCGAGCGGCGACGTGCGGGATGCCGCTGCGCTCATGGGCCGCCGTGTCGCGAGCCGAGCCTGGTCAAAGGCGGCTCGATTCGGGCTCGACGTCGAGAAACAACAGGCGACGACGTTGATCCTGTACTTTCGGAGCCTCAGTCGAGGCAGCTCACCGTCCCATCCTCGTTAGTCTCGCCCCAACTGCAGACGGTCAACTCTCCGGCACAACTAATCCCGGGCGGAGGGTTATCGCCGCTCTCGCCAACGTACACGCACTCTTCGTACTCGATGCTGCAACAGATCCAGCTCGAATCATCGAAGACCTTCCCGCTACCGGTGTAACTCCCCGCAGGTTGACAGAACCCGGCCCCGCACGCGTCGGGCCCGCCCTGAAAACATTCGACTCCGCCCACCGTGTTGGTCGATTCGCCATACTCGCACCAGAACTTCATGCCGGTCTTGCATCGTCCGACCGAGTCC
Source organism: uncultured Myxococcales bacterium (assembly GCA_965649595.1). Classification (GTDB taxonomy): domain Bacteria; phylum Myxococcota_A; class Polyangia; order Nannocystales; family Nannocystaceae; genus Plesiocystis. Next base: position 4,243 of record CBFGLP010000244.1, read on the forward strand.
GGCAGCTCGCACGACGCCGTGGTGCCGATCGAGCAGCACACGTCATGGTCGAGCACGGGGGGGTCGACCCGCGGGTCGCAAAAGCGCGAGATCGTCTGGCCATAGTTGTCCTTGTAGGGCGCGCCGTTGGCCGCCAGGACCGGATCTGCGCACAGATCCGGGGCGGTCGGATCGGTGGCACGAGCGGCCGGAGCGAGCACGAGGAGGGCAAACCCGAGGATGGTGAGCTTGTGAGCGTACATGCTCGCCAAGCTACCACGCGTCGTTCGGACGCCTTTGGAGGCGGCGGGCCCGGCTCTGCTCGTAGTGATCTATCGATCAGCATCTTGTCGCGAACTGACTGTCAACCTCAGCGAACGCACCAGCCCCGCCAAGCTACGCACGACCACGAACACGGCCGGCACCGTCAAGCCGGCCACCAGCGTGTTCCAGTCGCGGTCCTCGATCCACTCGAGCCGCACCACCGTGAGCGACCCGGCCGCGCTCGACAGCGCCGGCAGCACCTTCTGCACGAACAGCACCCGCCACCTGGTGTTGCGCAGCGTCGCTTTGACCGCGTCGTGGTGCCGGCGATACGCCTGCTCGAGCTCGCTCGGCGGGAGCGCCAACACCTCGGGCGCGATCTTGACGCTGATGTCCCCGCCCAGCTCGATCACGGTCCGAAAGCCGATGCGCTTGTCGGCTTTTGGATCGATCGGGGTCGTCACGGTCAGACCCCCGCGCAATAGCTCGATGATCTGCGCCATGTATCAGCGTCGCCCGCGGAGCAAGCTCGTCAGCTTGTCGGCTACCGAAGCGGCGATCTCCCAGACCGTCTTGACGAGCGATTGCCAGTGCCGAATTCCGATCTCGGTGCTGTCGCTGTGGATGCGCAAGAGCATGCTGCGGACCTCGGCCTCATATTCGGCGATCAGCGTGGGTGATAGCCGCGTGACCACGTCGCCGTCGAGCTGAATCGAGGTCTGGGCAATGACGGTCTCGGTGCCCATCTCCCAGATCTTGCGGATCGCCACGCGGTCGTCGAACGCGAGGCTGCCGAGCGGCACGCGCTTGCTCCCGTTCTTCTGCAGCTCCGCGCGCGTCTTGGGGATGAAGTCTGCCCACTTGCGCTTGTCCTCGCTGGACTCTTCCAGCGCGTGCACGATGTGCTTGAGCCGCGCGCAATTGTTGGAGATTCGCGTGAGCAAGATCTGGCGATCCGCAAGCTCGCGCTCGCCGAGGCTCTGCTCGTGCAGGTGGGCGCAGGCGTCGATTGTAGCGATCCGCAAGCGCTCGAACGTGTCCCAGCCGTTGTGCACGGCGCTCATCTCGAACTTCCAATCGTCGGAGATCTGCTCGCTCTGCTCCCACGCGCTCGTGAACGCGAGCCACAGGCCGGTCGGGTCGACTGGTCCTTTGGGTGGTTGCTGCTCGCGGGCGGCTTTGACCTCTTCGAGGCACTGCTCGCGCGTCTTGGCCAGGTAGGGCGCGAGCTTGACCCCGTAGGCCTCGAGCTGCCTGCCATAGTCCGCGATGATGTCGAGCAACGCGAAGGGGACCGACGGCGCCTTCTCGGCCGTCATGTTGGTCTTGATGATCGTGTTGATCTCGATGTTGAGGAGATCGGGCAGGATCTCGGTCGGGTCCCTGCGAGCCATCGTGCGCTCGCTACTTGGTCTGGCCCCGGTTCTGGAACGCGTCGACCAGCGTCTTGCCGACCTCGGCGAGCAGCCGGAGGTTGCGATCGACGATCTCCTTGCCCTCGACGACCTGCTTGAGGTGGAACTCGAGGATCTGGCCATTGCCCGTGAAGAACTGCGCCGGCACGTAATTGGTGATGTCGCCTTGCACGAGGTTGATCGCGGTGACGATCGCGTCGGTGCTGATCTGGTCGGGCGGCGAGATCGCGAACTGCAGATCGGCGGGATCCCGCTCCGGATCCCGCTCGGGTACGCTCAGCTTCGCTGGGCCCACGTAGGTGACGATCCGCAGCTCGGCCAACGAGCGCACACCATTCCACAGAGTGTTGGGATCGAATGGCTTCTTGGTGCTAGGTGCTGTTTGACCGTCCGGCATGGCTGCTCCTACCGCTGCGATTGCATCACGAAGCCATCACGAAGTCAGTCGGCATCTTCGCGAGGGTTAGCGGTGCAGAGTGAGGTTACGATCGCCTGCGAGCGCGGTCAGGCGCGCTCGCACCCACGCGGCCTCGCGCACGAGCCCGAGCTCGTCGTAGATGCGAACTAACGCTCGCCAACGCGCGACCGGGTCGAGCCCGGTAGCGAACACGAGCTTGCGTAGACAAAGGGGACAAGCCCGCAGCGGCAGGCGATCGAGGTCTCCGACACCCGCGACCGGTCCCATCACGCAAGCGTAGTGGACACAGTGTCGCAGCCCGAGCAGGTGGCCCAGCTCGTGCACGAGCAC
>CBFGLP010000245.1:0-12914 GCA_965649595.1 uncultured Myxococcales bacterium
CGCGCGATCGCGGCCCGACACCTTCAACAGGCCACCGCGGGCCTCGTCGCCCGCTTCGACGCACTCACCCGGCAACAGCTCGACGTCGCCGAGCGCGAGCACGTGGCCATGATCGGGGTCGGCCTGCACGCACACGCGAGGAGCCTGCCGCGCGACGCAGGTGCGCTCTCGGCTGAGCTCCCAGCCCTGCGTGCTCGCGCAGCCGGTCACCAACCACAGACCGATCAACACCGCGCGGACGCCCAAACCCACGCGAGCGTGGCACACTGCACGGCCATGGCCGACGCCAAGCCGACTCGTCGACGACCGCCTCGAGAGGGCCGCGTCGATCTGCCGACGGCCCTGGCCAGGGTGCTCGACCGCCACGTCCCGGTCGAGCTGCAGCAGCTGACTCGGATCCGCAACCTGTGGAGCGAGCTCCTGCCGCGTGGCTTCACCGATCACGTGTGGCCGATGCTCGTGCAGGGCGATCGCTTGGTCGTCCACGTGCAAGACAGCCAGTGGCTACACGAGATGACCTATTGGCGCCAAGAGGTGCTCGAGCGATTGCGCGAGGCTTGGCCCGAAGCAGAGATCGAGCGGATCGAGGCCTACGTCGGCGAGCTGCCTCCGCTCGCGGAGCGACGACCGCTCGTTCCCCCGCGGGACGCTCGACCGATCCATCCGCCAGCCCTCGATCCGAACGTGCCCGACGAGACCGTCGAGGCGCTCAAGCAGATCCGCGATCCTCGACTGCGCGAAGCTTTGGCCCAGGCGCGCTTGATGCTCGGCAAGCCGCGGACGTGATCGGGACCCTGCCAACTTCTGCGCACGCGGCCATCGACCTGGCCAGATCGACACAGCCTCAACGTGCCTAGCCAGGTCGTCCCAGTTGCGGCCGGGCCGTGCCGCCGAAATCCCGAGTGATTTCGTGAGGTGAGCCACATTGGGCCATGGAACATGAATTGCTCAATGGTTCCAGCATGTTGGATCGCCTTGCCGCCGTCGTGCTCGCCTCGCTGGGCGTCGGCCTGACCGCCTGCGACGCCGAAGAGCTGCCCGTCGCCCAGACCTTCGTGAACGGGATCGCTGCCGACACCGAGGGGGGCGCGTTTCGAGTCGTCCTTCATAGCGAGTCGGGCAACCTCGAGGTCGGCTCAAACCAGCTCGACGTTCGGGTCGGCTTCCACCTCCCCGATGATCCGACGGATCCGGGCAAGGGCATCCCCGGTGCAGCGGTGCGGGTGTCCGCCTGGATGCCGCACGACGAAGGTGCCCTCGAGCCCCTTTCGGCCGTGTACCAGGGTGACGGCATCTACCGGGTCGAGCGACTCGAGCTCGAGCAGCCTGGGATCTGGCAGCTCGACATCGACATCGACGTGGGCAAGACCATGCGCGAAAACGTGAGCTTCGCCTTCATCGTCGAGGGTAGCGTCAATAGCGCCCCGTGACCCGGGGGGCGGTTGCCCCGCGCAACTTCTCTCGCACTAGATCGAACAACGTTTATTAGACCGAGCACAGTGTCCTACATGTGCTCCAAATTTTTGTCGGAACCTTCTTGACGGGCGAAGGGTGCTGAGTTGTCCTACATCCGTCCTCGCCGGACAGACACCTACATCCACCCCGGACGCCAAAGAGATAAGTCATCATGCGCGCTCGCCACGTCCTCCTCGCCCTCGCCCTCCTGGTCCCCGTCACCGCCTGCGATTCGACCGAATCCGGGGACACCGAGACTCGCGCGGTGGAGAGCTTCGAGGACGGCATGACGCTGGATAGCGACGATGGCGCGTTTCGGGTGGTGATGTGGAGCGACTCCGGCGAGCTCCGCGTCGGGCGCAACGATCTCGTCGTTCGCCTCGGCTTCCACGACCCCATGGACCCCACCTCCCCTGGTCGTGGCATCCCCGGAGCGCGCATCGATCTCGACGCGTGGATGCCGAATGCCAACCAGGCGATGGCGAGCGAGCCCAGCGTCCAGTACATGGGCGATGGCCAATACCGGATCGAGAACGTGGTGCTCGGCGAGGACGGCGTGTGGAACTTCGACTTCGAGGTGGCGATCGGCGAGAACCTGCACGAAACCATCAGCCTCGCGTTCGACATCGACACGGTCGAGTGACCGATCACTACGTCGATTCGATCGCCTCCGACCCCCGTCCGGGCTTGCCCCCGCCGGGGGTTGCGGCGTTAATGCCTCAGCTCAAAGCCATGGCTTCGCTCGACCGCTCCCCTACCCCGACCCCCGCGACGAAGCCCGCGACGTGGCGCTACGTCGTGCCCAACGCGATCACCTCGGCGAGCATGGTGGTTGGCCTGCTGGTGATGATCGCCGCGATCGATGGTCGCTTCGTCGACGCCGGCTGGCTGATCGTCATGTGCGTGCTGCTCGACAAGCTCGACGGCACCTTCGCCCGGCTGCTCCACGCGACCAGCCGGTTCGGCACCCAGCTCGACAGCCTCACCGATCTGGTCGTGTTCGGGGTCGCCCCGGCGATGACGATCCTGCTGTTCGCGCAGTCGCACCCCGAGATGTTCAGCCTGTGGTCGGACTGGAGCTGGGCGCTCTACGCCTCGCTGGCCGTGTTCGTGGTCTGCTCGGCGCTGCGGCTGGCCAAGTTCAACGTGCTGGCCGAGAAGCCCAACGCGCCGCAGGTGTTCTTCGGGATGCCGACCACGCTCGCGGGCGGGCTGATCGGGCTGTTCTTGCTAATCGGCATGGCCTACGAGTTCAACGGGCTGCTGCGGGCGCTGCCGGTGATCGCGTTCGTGTTCGGCCTGCTGATGGTCTCGAACCTGCCGCTCCCGAAGGTCGCTCGACGCAGCAACACCTTCATTCAGTGGTTCCAGATGATCACGCTGGTGGTCGCGTACGTGTGTGGCTTCGCGCGGGTGTTCCCCGAGTACCTGCTCACGCTGACGCTCGGCTACGCGACGATCGGCTTCGTCTGGGGGCTCTTGCACCGGCAGGAGCTGCGCGCAGGTCTGCGCGAGCCCGAGCCAGAGCCCGACGACGAGGACGCCTCCGAGGACCAGTCGCACGACGAGCAGCTCGAGCCCCAGCCTGGCTGATCGACCTCGTAACCTGGCTGATGACTCGTCGATGGCTGACTTCACCCACGTCGTCTTCGACCTCGACGGCACGCTGCTCGACACCGAGGGGCTCTACACCGCCGCCGCTCGGGAGGTCGCCGCCGAGTTCGGCAAGCTCTTCGACCTCGAGCTCAAGCGCCGCTGCATGGGCGGCGACAACCGGACGAGCGCGGCGATCATCATCACCGAGCTCGAGCTCCCGCTGAGCGTCGACGAGTTCCTCCACCGCCGCGACGCGGCGTTCCTCGCCCGCCTCGACCAGGTCCAGCCGATCGCCGGGGCCAACGAGCTGCTCGCCGAGCTCGCCCGGTGTGGGCTCGGCATGGCGATCGCTACCAGCAGCCACAGCGAGCTGGCCGAGCGCAAGCTCGCGACCGGAGCCCTGCGCGGGCTCGAGGCCATCGAGGTGCTGATCTGCGGCGATGACCCCCGGATTGGCAACGGCAAGCCGGCGCCGGACATCTTCTTGCTCGCGGCGAGCGACCTGCGGGCCGACCCGATCCGCTGCCTCGCGTTCGAGGACTCGGCCAACGGCATCGCGGCGGCGCGGGCGGCTGGGATGGGGGTGATCGGTATTCGTGATCCTCGCTGGGGCCTGCCCGATGACGCCTTCTTCGGGACGCTCGAGGTCGTGCCCGATCTCCGGCCTCTAGCGACCCCTGCCGCGCTCGTCCGGCTCGTCTCGTGCTGAGCGAGCGGTTACCTTTGCGCCGCCATGACCTCCAGCGCGCGCATCCTCGCCCGTCTACGTGACGAACCCGAGCAGCTCGAGCAGCTCGTCACGCTGGGCCTCGATCATCTGCTCGAGCAACCGCTCGCCGAGCTGGTCGACCCGCAGTGGCTGGCCCGAGCGCTCGGTGAGGGCATCCGAACCTCCGCCCGCAACGGCGGGTTCGAGCGCTGGGTCGCCGACCGAGTCGAGCAGGCGCTGACCCGCGCCGATCGTCTGCACGGCACGCTCGCCGACAAGCTCCCGATCACCGTGCTCGCGCCCTTGGAGAAGGCGCTCGCCCGCCCCTATTACCCCGACGCCGAGCTGGTCCGGGCGCTGCTCGATCACCCCTCGACCCGCGCGATCCTCCGCGAGGTGCTGCAGGCCAACGTGCTCGAGTTCGCCAAGCGGATGCGCTCGATGATGCCAGACACCAGCAAGCTGACCGGCGGCGGTGGGCTGGCCAGCAAGCTCGCGGGCGTCGCCAAGGGCGTCGCCTCGGCGGTCGGCAGCGAGCTCGAAAAGCAGCTCGAGCCCCGGGTCGAGCGCTTCGTCGACGACATCCTCGGCGTGGCGGTCGACATGATGATCGCTCGGGTCAGCTCCGAGGAGTTCGCCCCCGACTTCGCCCGCTGGCGGGTCGACGTGCTCACCGCTCTGCTCCAGCACCCGCTCGACCGCCTGGTCGCCGAGCGGCACAAGTACCCGACCGCCGACTTCGCGGCCGACGTAGCCGCGATCCTCCAGGCGCTCGCCGCTTGGCGGGGCCTCGGTGATCAGATCGAGGCCGTGCTCGAGGCGATCATCCGCGAGCACGGGGACCAGACCGCCCGTGCGTTCCTCGACGGCTCCGGGCTCGAGCAGGCCTGGCGCCCCCCGCTCGAGCAGGCGCTCGTCGTCCAAGCCCGCGAGTTGGTCGCGAGCGAGGGCTTCGCAGCCTGGCTGACCCAGCTCGTCGACGAGTGAAGGATTCGGCGGCCCGCGGCCATCGATTCAAATTCGGCAGCGGAGGCTGCATTCGAACGCCGAGGTGGGCGGCCTGCGCTGGTTCACCGCTCATACGCGCGGAGTCGGCCGAACGCTAGTCTGTCGGCCTGCGACGCGAACGAGCCCACCTACTCATGTCCCCGGTGCTACCGTCGGCGCCATGCTTCGACTGCCTCTTACCCACGTCTACGCGCTCTCTTGCGCTGTCTTGATCTTCGGCTGCAGCGACGACACCACCAACACCGACGAGGTCGGCGATACCGATACGGACACGGATTCGAGCGAGTCCGATACCGCCGAATCCGAATCCGCTGAATCCGAATCCGCTGAATCCGATTCGACGGATTCCACGGACGCCACCGAGTCCGAGTCGGCCGAATCCGAAACCGCCGAATCCGATTCGACCGACACCGCGGACACGACTGACGCCACCGACGGCACCGATACGACCGACAGCACCGATACCGGTGATCCGGTCTGCGACATCAACGACCTGCAGGAGATCGATCTCACCCTCGCCCTGGTCGGCTCCGGGAGCAACGGCTGCAACGACTTCACCTTCACCGGGCGGCTCGTGCAAGCGGGCGCCGGCACCTGGGCGCTCGATAGCTGCCCCTGCGGCGCGTCCTGCTTGATCCCCGATCCCTACACGCTGACGATCGACGTGCCCGATCCCGACCTGCTGCCGGACATCCCGGCGTGCCCGAAGATCGCCGTGCACCGCGATCCCGACACCTGCGAGATCGTCTCGTTCGTGGTCGAGGACCTCGCCGACGAGGGCGTGCCGCTCTGGATCGGCTCGCGCGAGCAGCCGGCCCCCGACAGCGTGCCCGAGCTGAGCGTCACCGCCGAGAACATCGGCGTGTGCGAGTGCGAGGGTGAGTGCGAGCCGCCCGAGCTCGATCGGCTGGTGTTCGATTGGCTCGGCACCTCGATCGAGCTCAGCGAGGGTGAGAACAGCGTGCTCGCGGCCGACGACGGCGACTGGGACGTGCACGTGTTCTCCTCGCACGTCTACCCGGTCAGCGAGATCGGCTGGTACACCTGGCTCATGAAGAGGTGAGCCACACGACGACGAGGAGGGCCTGCGAGAGCGGCCCTCCTCGTCTCGTTCGTCGACTCGATGAGCGCTCTCAGCCGGTCGTCGCGGTCGCCGAGGCCCGGCCATGCCAGGCAGCCAGCACCGAGGCCTCGCGCTCGGCAGAGAGCCCGGCCTCCGGCTTGGCTTTGCGCTCCTCCGGCTGAGCCTCCCACCACGCGAGCGTGTCCTTGGCCGTCTCACCGACGCTGCGCGTCGATAGCCCCGCGGCGAACGCCTTGCTGCCATCGACCGCGCCGAGGCCTCCAAACTCGCTGTCCGGCGGGACCCACACGGTCATGTGCATCCACGGCTCGACCTGCTGCGCGGCGAGGAACTCGGCGTCGACCCAAGTCAGCGTCGCCTTTGATCCGATCGCCGCGATGCAGCCCTCGATCATGCCTTCGACCGTGATCCCGCCTTGCGGACCGATCGCGTTGTAGAGCTCGAACCTCCGCTGCTCGATCGTGGTCAGCAAGAACGCCGCGAGATCGCGAACATCGATGAACTGGACCGGATCGCTGGGCTTTCCGGGCGCCATGATCTCGCCGCCGCGAGCGACCCGAACCGGCCAGTAGGTGAAGCGATCGGTCGGATCGCCGGGACCGACGATCAACCCCGGCCGCACGACCGTCACGCGCCCGGGCATCACGTCCTCGGCCGCCTGCTCGCACAGCGCCTTGAGCGGGCCGTAGTAAGTCATGACCTCCTCGTTGCCGGGATCGGGGTGCGGCGCGACCGGGTCGCCTTCCTTCAGCCCGGGCTCGTGCTGATCGCGGTAGGCCGAGGCGCTCGACACGAACACGTACTGCCCGCTGTCCTTCAACAGCTCGGCGGTCGCGGTCACGTGCCGCGGCACATAGCCCGAGGTGTCGAGCACCGCGTCGAAGCGCCGGCCCTCGAGCGCCTTCAAGTCGCCGGTCTTGCGATCGCCTTGCAGCTTCTCGATGTCCGGGAACAGCTGCGGGTTGGTCTTTCCGCGGTTGAAGAGCGTGAGCGTGTGGCCCTTGGCCTGCGCGGCCTCGACGAAGTGCGGCCCCAAGAACCCGGTCCCGCCGAGCACCAGGATGTGCATCGGCCCGCCGGGCTTGCCCGCCGCGCCCTCGGGCGTGGTGACCCTATCGTTCTCGCTGGGGTCGCGGCGACAGCCGGCCACGCCCGCGACCAGACCCATGGCACCGAGTTCGAACAGACTGCGTCGTGAGAGCACGGGCCCTGCGACCCGCGCTCGTGGGAGCCGGTTTCGCGCCAACAGGCCATCCGCTCGATCCATACAACGTCCGCAACCTCCCGGGCGGAGCCCGGGTCCGAGCGCCGTGCTCCTGCATCGGCTCGCGGATCTCCGCCCCGGCGAAGGCCCCCGCGTGCTCTTCGCGGGCCTTTGGTTCGGCTTCCTGATGACGGCCAACTACGGCCTCAAGCCCCTTCGCGAAGCCATGGGTGTGACCAGCGGCGCGGACAAGCTGCACTGGCTGTTCACCGCGACCTTCCTGGCGATGCTCGCCGCGGTCCCGATCTTCGGCCTCGCGGCGGCCAAGCTCGGCCGCGCGCGCCTGGTCCCCTGGGTGCACCGGTTCTTGGCCAGCCACGCGCTGATCTTCTTCGCGCTGATGCAGGGCTGGCTCGGCGAGGGCCCCGAGCTGATGGCCTGGACCGCGCGCGTCTACTTCGTGTGGGTGTCCGTGTTCAACCTGTTCGCGGTCTCGCTGTTCTGGTCGGTGATGGCCGATCTGTTCAGCAGCGGCGACGCGCGGCGGCTGTTTGGCTTGATCTCCGTCGGTGGATCGATCGGCGCGCTGGCGGGTCCCGTCCTCGGCGGCGCGCTGGCGCTGTGGGTCGATCCGAGCGTGCTGCTGCTCGTGGTCGCCGTCTTGCTCGAGGCCTCGACCTGGTGCCTGCGCGGGCTCGCCGAGCGCCCCTTTGCCAGCGACCCTCACGACCCCCGATCCCAGGATGACAGCGCCGCAGCGATCGGCGGGAGCCCCTTCGCCGGCATCGGCGAGGTCCTCCGCTCACCCGCGCTCTTGGGCATCTGCGCCTACGTGCTCTTGCTGACCGCGAGCTCGACCGTGGTCTACTTCGCGCAGGCCCACATCGTCGAGCGCGAGTTCAGCGACGAGGCCGAGCGCACCGCGGTGTTCGCGGGCATCGACCTGGCCGTCAACACGCTCACCTTGCTCGGGCAGGCGCTCGTGTCCGGTCGCATGATGCGTCGCGTCGGGCTCGGCCCGACCCTCGCGGCGATGCCCCTGCTCACGCTGATCGGCTTGCTCGCGCTCGCGGCCTCACCGGTGCTCGCGACCTTGGTTGGCTTTCAGGTGATCCGCCGCGCGGCCCAGTACGCGCTCGCCCGACCGGCCCGCGAGGTGATCTTTACCAGCGTCGATCGATCGCAGCGCTACAAGGCCAAGAGCTTCATCGACACCGTCGTGTACCGCGGCGGTGATGCGCTGACCGGCTGGGCGTTCGCCGGGCTGACGAGCCTCGGGCTTGGGCTCGGGGCGATCTCGCTGGTGTTCGCCCCGCTGGCGCTCGGGTGGATCGGCGTGGGGCTGTGGCTGGGTAAGCGGGAAGCGGACGGCGCAGGCTAGTCGCCGACCAGCTGTCGGTAGAACACCGTCGTGCTGCACAGCCCTCCCGTGGGCCAAAGCGCGTAGTCCGGGATCGTGCCGCAGCGCTGCCAACCGAGGCTGGCATACAAGCGCTCGGCGTCGCTCCCCGTGACGGTGTCGAGCACCAAGAGCGTCTTGCCGGCTTGCCGCGCCTCGGCCTCCACCGCTCGCATCAGCGCCGCGCCCAGGCCTTGCCGACGAGCGCTCCGATGCACCTGCATCTTCGCGACATCGCCGCGGTGCGGCTGGTTCTCGGGCATCGCGAGCACGACCTGCACGGTGCCCACGAGCTTGCCGGACGTCGTGTCTTCGGCGACCAGCACGATCCGCTCGCCGCGCTCCGCACTAGCCAACGCGCGCTCCCAGAACGCCAGCGCCTTGGCCCGCGACAGCGGGAGCATGAAGCCAACCGACGCACCGCCCTCCACGACATCGATCAGGACATCCACCAACCCCTCCATGGTCGCGGGATCGGGGGTGGCGCGGCGAATGTTGAAGCGGCTGCTCATCGAGGCTCCTGGCTGCGGGTTCGCCACCTGCGGATCCGATGTATGAGGCTTTCTCCCGAAAACATCAATAATCAACCCGCATCCCGACGCTCGGATAGATCGGCAGCCCGATCCGCTGGCTCCGCTCGCTCCAATCACCCGAATACACATAAACCTCGGGATACCAATGATTGTAGACGTTCTGCACGTCGATGTACGCGCTCAGCGACGCCCGCTTCAACGTCCAGACCTTGTCGAGCCGCAGATCGAGCTGGTGAAAGAGCGGTGAAGGGATGGCGCCCGGCCAGCTTCGAATCGCCTCCGGGTTATTGTAGCCATAGTCAGGATTCTGAATGCTCTCGCCGCCGATCGGACGATACTCGGGGTGCCCGGAGATCAGCCGGAAGCGGACCCCGAACCGAAACCCACGCGGCAGCCCGAAGCTGCCCAAGATCACGAGCGCGTGGCGTTGGTCGAACGTGGTCGGAAACCACTCGCTCCAGGGCTCATAGTAGCGAACGCGCGACTGCAGCAGCGAATAGCCGATCCAGCCGTGGATGTCGGCGGCCAACATTCGACCGAGCATCAGCTCGAGTCCGCGCGCGCGCGTGTTCTCGCGGCGCATGATGAAGGCGACGATGGTGCCGTTGGGCGCCTGGATGGCCGGGATCCGAGTCTCGCGCCAAAAGCCAGTCGCGCGCAGCCGCACCCGCCACGGGAGCTCGAGCTCGGCCCCGAGCGAGGCGTGGATCGTGCTCACGAGCCGCAACCTCGGATTCGCCAGCTCCTGTTGCAGACCCGGATCGAAGAACTCGATCAGATAGTTCGGGATATCGACGATGCCACCCGAGAGCGGCACCTGAGGCGACAACAGCGAGACTTGGTCGCGGCCAGACTCGAGCCCGTCGACTCGCACGGACGAGTAGCGACCGAGCGACGCGAACAGCTCGACCTGGCCGAGCCGCTCCCCACCCTCGAACACGGTCCAGCGCAGGTCGACGCGCGGATCGATCGCCAGCTTGGCGGCGTCTAAGACCGCGAACGTGCTCAGCCGCGCCTGCGCGCGCAGCTGAATGCGGCCGAGCGTCCCCTCGTGGTGGAGATCGACGCCGAGCCAGGTCCCGAACGCGAGATCGAAGCCGGCAAACCCTTCGTCGGCGTCCTGGCCGACGCCGAGCTGGAACTCGAGCTCGCGCGACCACGCCTCGTGGACCAAGTCGGCGCCCGCGAGGATCGACAATTTCCGCGTCAGGTCGAACATCAAGCTGATCCGCAGCGAGCCGACCAGAGCCCGGCGCCCGGCCGAAGTACCGAGCCCCTCGATCAGCGCTTGATCGAGGCGCAGCGCCGGGCTCACGAGCACGTGCAAGCGGTCGCGCTCGAGCGTCCACGCGAGATCGAAGCGATGAAAGCCTGCGCTGAAGCCAAAGGCGGGGTCTGGGGTTGGCATCGCCAACCTATCGACGTCGCTCAGCCGATCGCCGGCCCCGAGCGCGCGCAGGGTCAGCGTGTGACCGCGACCGAGCGGGAGATCGAGGCGCCCGAGGTAGTCCCAGTAGACCGGCAGCGTGACGCCAAAGTCGGTCCGCACCGCTCGCTCGCTCGCCTGCAAGACCGTGTCGACGTGGCTGCGGCGAAGCCCGAAGGCCATCGAGCCGGGACCGACGGGGCTCTCGATCGCTACGCCGAAGTCGAACAGATCCAGGTGAGCCTCGCCGTGGATCGTGTCGCGGCTGCCGGGTCGGGTGAGCACGTTCAGCATGCCGCTCGCGTGACCGCCATAGGCCGCGTCGTAGTTGCCCGGCGTCAGCTCGACCCGCTCGACCAGGCTCGGCGTCACGACCGAGGCGATCGGGATGACATGGAAGGCACGCGGGACCGGGTGGCCATCGACGTACACGCCGGTCTCGGTCGGGTCGCCGCCGCGGATCGCCAGCAACCCGAGGCCGGCGGGCGAACGGGCGACACCAGGGAGGTTCTGAGCCGCGCGGATCGGATCGTTGCCGGCGCCTGGATAAGTCCGAGCCGTCGGCCCCGCGAGCGCGTGCTCGGGTTGCACGATCGCCTCTGCCGGTTGGGTGACCACCTCCGTCCGGTAGACCGAAGGCTCGTCCGGCGTCACGAAGAGCTCGACCGGTGCAGGCTTCAGCTCGTCCGCCTCGACCTCGGTCCACTGCTCGAGCCGACGGTGACCAGGCACGACGACTACGATCCGCAGCTTGCCCACGGGTAGGTCGTCGAACACGAAGCGGCCGTCCTCGTCGGTCTCGGCCTCGCGGACCCAGCTCACCGCTTCGGGCACCAAGGGCGGGCGGGCGGATCGACCCGGGCGCACGTCGGCCGGCGCATCGACGACCATCACCTTCGCACCTGCGAGCGGCGTCCGCTCGCCTGCCACACGCACGCGCCCGTGCAGGCTACCGAGCTCGGGCGCGCTCGTGCCTGCGTCCGCCCCTCTCGGCTCCTCGCGCGACCCACCTCCCGGGGCCGCGGTCGCGAGGCTCGGCTCGAGCAGCGCAACCGCAGCCGCGACGCTCGCCGCCCACCACAAACGAGCACGCCGCATCTCAGCGAATCTCCACGTCGAGCCAGGTCAGCCCCTGAGCGCCTCGGTTATCGGCCATCACCGCGAACACACGCGCGATACCGGGCTCGGCATCGCTGGGTACGATCAAATCGGCCGCCAGGGTTAAGATCAGATCCGGGTTGAAGGGCACGCCCTGCACGAGGTCCAGCGGACCGGTGACGAACCACTGCTGAAACACGTATTCGGAAGCCGGCGAGAATACGTAGGCGTCGGGACCTGCGGCCTTGGCCTTCAGATACACCTGCTCGGGCCCCTCCGGGATGGACAGTGAATACGTGCGCCCGCGCTCGACGGGGACCGCCGGGCCTTCGAAGGGCACCGGGGACCCGTCGATGTTGACGGCCGCGGGCTTGGGCACTCGGTTGGGCGGCTGCGCGAGCGCTGGTGCCGGAATCTCGTACACCGGCATCTCGACCTCGAAGCCCAGCTGGGCCGCCTCGGACAGCATGGTCCACTCGGGTCCGACCTGAACCCAGCGCTCCATGTAGGCGCAGCCCTCGGCCGTGGTGTCGAGCTCGAGCCGGATCCGCAGGCACTCTTCGGCGTCGCGCGAGTCGTCGAGCGCGAGCACCACGTAGAAGTACGCTCGCCTCCACTCGAGCATCATCGGTCCGAGCGGTGGCACCACGAACTCGAGCGCGCCGCCCTTCCCCAGCCGGCATCCGCTGTCCAGCGTCCATCCCTCGCTCGGGTCGCTCGAGCAGGCCTGCTGAACCTTGGACAGGCGATAGCTACAGCCACCGAGTCCACAAAAAAACCAGATCGCGTCGAGAGACTCGGGCGCGAGCACCGATGCGTCGGCGTCCACGACCTTGGCCTCGAGTCGGACCCGATCACCCGGCAAGATCTCGCTGATCGGCCCTTGCTCGGCTGGGTTGAGCTCGAGCTCCGGGTTGTCCCGCAAGGGCCCCCAAGGCCCGAGCTCGACGACCTCGATCTCGGCGACCAAGAGCTGCGGCCCGTCGATGTGCTGCCAGTTGTCGATCCCGAACTCGCAGCCGCCGACCAGCACGAGACCGATGATTTGCGTACGTCGCCAGCTCGCCCGCATCCGCCCCCCCACGTACGGAAGGCACAAAACGTACCAGGTTGACGCTGGCCACGACGCATCGATCTTCCTTGGGTCGTGAGAGCCTGCGGGCGAGGGTGCTCGACGAATCGACAATACCAGCTCGACCAAAGTGCAAGAAAGTCAATAATCAACCCGCACCCCGAGGCTAGGAAAGATCGGCAACCCGAGCAGCCCGGTCCGCTCGCGAAAATCGCCCGAATATACATCGATCTCCGGATACAAGTGATTGTAGACGTTCTGCACGTCGAGGTAGGTGGTCACCGTGACCCGCCGCTCGATCCAGGTCTTGTCGAGCCGCAGATCGAGCTG
>CBFGLP010000246.1:0-1909 GCA_965649595.1 uncultured Myxococcales bacterium
GGCGTCGAGGAGTGCGACGACGGCAACCAGGACAACGCCGACGCGTGCAACACCATGTGCTTGCCGGGTGATTGTGGTGACGGCGTCGTGCAGGAGGGCGAGCAATGTGACGACGGCAACCGGGACATCACCGATACCTGCCCGGTCTGCCAGTTCGCCTATTGTGGGGACGGCCACACGCAAGCCGGCGTCGAGGAGTGCGACGACGGCAACGCCAGCAACACCGACGGCTGCACGTCGACCTTCTGCAAGCTGGCGATCTGCGGCGACGGGTTGTTGTACGAGGGCGTCGAGCAGTGCGACGACGGCAACCTCGATGACGACGACGAGTGCCCGACCAGCTGCGAGCCCGCGTTCTGTGGCGACGGCTTCGTGCTGGCCGGCGTCGAGCAGTGCGACGACGGCAACATGGCCGACAACGACGGCTGCACGGCCCAGTGCACCGCTCTGTGTGCAAACCCGGGCGGCGGTGAGCTGTCCGCCGAGAACGGCACCGGCATGAACGTGATGTACTGCTACTCGGCGGGCGACAGCACCGAGACCCGGGCCCGGAAGGCGTGCGAATCGCACTTCGGCATTGGCCAGTGCTGCATCATCCAAGGTGGCTACAACAGCCAGCAGTACGGACAGTGCAACGGTGACGGCGGCCAGGGGTCGATCCACTGGCACTGGGACTTCCACCCCGACGGTCACTGCCCGCCCAACTACGTACCCGGCGACGTGGTCTCGCCCGGCTGGTGCGGAAACATCATCGGTAGTTTTACGGACTGACGCGTTGGCAAATTTCTCGCCGGCGGAGCGGCGACTCGGACAATTATCGAGCAGACTCCGCCGGCACATGACCTCGCCCGCGGATCCGAACACCGACGTGACCCTCGACCCCGCCGACTGGGACGGCTTTCGCCAGCTGGCCCATCGGATGGTCGACGACATGCTCGACTACCTGCGATCGTTGCCCGAGCAGCCGGCATGGCAGCCGATGCCCGCGACGGTCCGCGAGCAGTTCGAGCGGCCGATCCCACGCGAGGGCCTCGGCGACGCGCAGGCCTACGAGCAGTTCGTCCGCAACGTGCTGCCCTACACCAACGGCAACCGCCACCCTCGCTTCTTCGGGTGGGTGCAGGGTCCGGGCACGCCGCTCGCGATGATGGCCGACATGCTCGCGGCGGGGCTCGACGCTCACCTCGCCGGCTTCGATCAGGCGCCGGCCAAGGTCGAGGCGCAGGTGCTGCGCTGGCTGAGCGAGCTTATGGGCTTTCCGAGCAGCGCGAGCGGAGTGCTGGTGCTCGGCGGGTCGCAGGCGAACGTGCACGGGCTCGCGGTCGCGCGCCACGTGAACGCTGGCTTCGACGTGCGCGAGCTGGGCCTGCAAGGCGAGCGGCCGCGGCTGCGTGTCTACGCCTCGGATCAGACCCACGGCTGGCTGAGCAAGGCGGTCGAGCTGCTCGGGCTCGGTCGCGCGAGCGTGCGCTACGTCGCGACCGACGATCGCCAGCGCGTGCGCGTCGACGAGCTGCGCGCGGCCGTGCAGGCCGATCGTCAGGCCGGGCTGCGACCGATCTGCGTGGTCGGCAACGCGGGCACCGTGAACACGGGGGCGATCGACGATCTCGACGCGCTCGCGGATCTGTGTCGCGACGAGCAGCTGTGGTTCCACGTCGACGGGGCCTTCGGTGCGCTCGCGCGCCTGAGCGAGCGCCTGCGCGGCCGCGTGCGGGGGATCGAGCGCGCCGACTCGCTGGCCTTCGATCTCCACAAGTGGATGTATCAGCCCTTCGATGTCGCCTGCGTGCTCGTGCGCGAGGGCCAGCGGCTGCTCGACACCTTCGCCAGCACGGCCAGCTACCTGACCATGTTCGATCGCGGGGTGATCGCGGGCGGCTTGCCCTTCGCGGATCGCGGCATCGAC
>CBFGLP010000247.1:0-2849 GCA_965649595.1 uncultured Myxococcales bacterium
GGCCGCGCCAGCGGCCGTGCGTGGCAGAGTCTCGGAAGCCTGCGGGGGGCTAACCAGCCCTCTCCGGGGGCCAAACGGACGACTGCGAACCCGAAACCCGGACCTCGCGGCCGCGCCAGCGGCCGTGCGTGGCAGAGTCTCGGATGTCTGCGGGGGGCTAAACATGCCACCATGGGGGAGTGCGGAGGGCAAGCTCGCGGGACCGCCTCGGCTGGCGACGACCAGCGGCCGCCGTGGTGTTGGTCCTGCTGGCGGGCGGCTGTGTGACGCGAGGCGACACACGGCGGCTCCACTATGTCGGCGATCGCTTGGTCGCCAGCGATCCTCCGCCGCCTTTCGCGTACGAGGCCTACCTGCGCGCTCGCCTGGCGATCGAGCGCAGCTCGGGGCCGGCCCGCAGCCCCGACGATCTCGAACGAGCGCACGAGCACATCCTCGACGCCCTGCGCTGGGATCCGAGCTCGGCCCAGCTGTGGACGACGCGAGCGGAGATCGAGTGGCTCGCCGGTGACTTCGCGGCCGCCGAGGCCTCGCTCGCACAGGCGCTCGAGCTGCAGCCTGGCTACGCGGCGGCCCGCGAGCTGCTGGCTCGAGTCCGCTCGCGTGGTGACGCGACCACGGCCGCGGGCCTGCCGAGCGCGCGAACGCTCCAATAGAAGCGACCCGAAAACTGAAACCGTGGTTCGGTCGGGTTGGCTCGAAACGTCGTTCATACACCTGCCAGAGGGCTCTAGCGCAGACCCGAATGCGAATGGTCAGGTCGCTTCGTGCGACGCATCTTGAGGGCGCGATGACCAGCACAGCCGAACCCACTCTCTTGGATGCACGGACCCATTACTTCGAGGCCAATGGCTTCGGTGACGACGGTGGCTACTCCAAGCCGACGGTCACGATCGAGATTGGCCCCCTGAGGTTCGCGCTGCCCAACACGCCTGCGCGGGTGCGGGCGGTTCGTTATCACGACCTCCACCACGTGCTCACCGGCTACCGGACCGACATGCGTGGCGAGGCGGAGATCTCCGCGTGGGAGCTGGCCTCTGGCTGCAAGCGCGAGTACGCGGCTTGGCTGCTCAACATGGGCGCGATGATGTATGGCCTCCTGTTCCACCCGGGGGCGATGGTCCGGGCGTGGACGCGAGGTCGCCAGAGCGACAACCTTTATGGGCGGGACTTCGACGACGAGCTGCTCGGCCGCCACGTGTGTGAGATGCGAGACGAGCTCGGCTTGGCCAAATCTGCCCGAATGCGTTGGAACGACGGCCTAACCTTTGGCGTCGCTGCGCTGCTCTTGCTCCCGCTGGTCCCGATCGCCGCAATGTTGGCCACCGTCGTCGCGCTGACGATGTGGATCATCTACCGACAGTAGGGTCGAGCGCCAGATGCACGCTGGGGAGTGCCACTATCTCTTCGAGCCCACTGAACCTGGTTCCACCAGCGATTGGTGACGATTCGGGCCGGGAGGCTCACTCGCCAATCACGACGACGAGTCTTCGTGCACGACAGGCGACGAGGTTTGTTGTTGGCCCGACCGCGACGGTGGTATTCACGAGGCATGAAGCGCGAGTTCCTTGGCCTGGTCCCCCTGTGTTTGGCGTTGGCGACTCTCGGTCCCGTCGGCTGTGGTGGCGACGACGGACCCAGCGACGACGAGGTCGGTGACACCACCGATGACACCGGGGAATCATCGGACACCAACACCGAATCCTCGGACACCAACGAGACCGCCGAAGAGGACACCACGGACACCACGGAGAGCGAGGAGGGCCCGCCTCCGGACTCCGACATGGACACGATCCCCGACGCGGACGACAACTGCCCGGACGCCGCGAACCCCAACCAGCTCGACTTCGACGGTGACGGAGCGGGCAACGTCTGCGACGTCATGACCTTCACGATGGCCGGCGGCGAGCTGACCTCCACCGCGACGGCCGACGCCGGCATCGGTGGTAGCTGCGACATCCCGATCGAGTTCGTCACGACCGGCGGCATGGTCCAGGTCCAGCTCGACGACGATGCTCAGCTCGCCCGGCTCGAGCTCACCGAGCTGCAGATCGCCGACATCCTCGACAAGGAGTGCCAGCTGCTCGTCACCGCCACCGTGTCGATGACGGACTTCGTGATGATGAACGGCGGCGATCCCTTCCCCGTGTCGGTCTCGCACAGCCAGGCCGATCACGACGCGGGCGTCGTCTCGGGCATGACCAACGTCCCGCACCCGATGTTGGCCACCGCCACGCTCGAGGCCGCGGTCGGCAACGACCCGCCGATGGCCTCGGACCTGATGCTCGACGCCAACCTGCCCTTCGCGCAGATGGACATCAGCGGCGCGGGCCAGCAGCTCACGCTGACCTGGGCCAACGACCAGTTCACGATCGCCACCTCGCAGTTCATGGTCGAGGACCCGATCCCGCTGACGATCGATCTGACGATCACGGGCCTCAACGGCACGCTCACGCTGATGCCCTGAGCGGTGGAGCAACGCAGCTCGGGCGTCTGCTCGGGCTGCGTAGAGTCCGCGCCATCACTCTCGCGTGCGACCAAACCATGTGGATGGGAGAGAAGGAGGGCCACCTCGGTGGTCCTCCTTCCTCGTTGGTCAGCGCCGCGGCCGTGTTAAGGTCGCCGCATGAATCGTGCTTACTCTCTCCACGCGTGCTTGCTCGCTTGCGGCCTGGCGCTGTCGGGTTGTTTCGAGGGCGACCTGGCCGATGACGAGGTTGGCGTCGATACCGAGGAGACCGGCGAGAGCGGTGATACGAGCGGCGATAGCGGTGATACGAGCAGCGAGAGCGGTGATACGAGCAGCGATAGTACCGAGGAGACCACCGAGAGCACCGACACGAGCAGCG
>CBFGLP010000248.1:0-11103 GCA_965649595.1 uncultured Myxococcales bacterium
CCGCCGAGCGGCATCCGTGCGAGCCCACGGATCATGCTCTTGCGCCACGGCTCGAACCGGGGATCGACCCCTTCGATCTGCGCCGGCATGTCGAGCAACGCGGCCGCCAACGCCCGACTATCGGCATCGGGCGGACCCTGAGTCTCGTAGATGAGCTCGCGCAGCACGGCCGCTTCGGCGTAGTCGGCCGGCAGCAAGTCCGCTTCGGTGCCCATCACCCACGCGACCAGACGCCACAGCGCAATCCAGTCCTCGGCCTCCTCCGGATCGATCGCAAAGCCGAGGATCCTCAGCCCCTCGACGTAGACCTCGGAGAACAACAGCATGGTAGCGAGCATGTCGTGCTGGTTGATCGGCTCGGCCCAGCGCGCCACGTCCCACCGACCGCTGCGCAGCAGCAGTCGACGCACCTGTGCGTGCATCAGGCGGACCTGCAAGGTAATACGCCAGCCCTCGTCACCCGGGCGCAGGCCCTCAGGCGCGCACACGGCCGTGACGAATCGTGCAGTCTCGGCCACGCGCCGCGGCGCTTGCTCGCGCAGCCGACCCGAGAAGGCCAGCGGCTTGTTGCCCGCCGGGGCGACGTATCCGCCCATCAACGAGCGCAGGCTCAACACGAAGCCGCCAAAGATGCCCGTGCGCTCGAACAGACGACGTGCTCGATCGACTCGGGTCCAGTCGACCCACTCGGGCAGCCGCTCGACCTCGGACAAGAACGCCCGCACGGGCTCGGCCAACGGACGGCCGGCCCGATGCTCCTCCCACGCACGCACGAGCTCGAAGCTCGAGCCCGGCGGCGACTCGGCGAGGTGAGCGACGAGCTGGTCGGCTATCGGATCGCGGCGCTCGAGCGCCGCAAAGCAACGGCGAGCGAGCTCGCCATGGCGCTCGAGCGCCCAGGCGGCGTTGTGAACTCGGGGGTGCACGGTGTCGCGGGGCTGTGGCGCGTCGGGCATGGTCGAGGCTGGCCCCGAGCTTAGGCCGGCCGGATCGGAGCGACCAGAGACTGCCTGTTCGCGCCACGAAGAGGCGCGAATCGAGGTCGGCATGGAGGCAGGCTGATGGGCCCGGTCCACGATGGGCTCTCAGAGCCTGCTCCACGAGCTGCCCGAATGGGTGGCCGAGTTGCTCGCGCATCATGGGCTGATCGACGCGAACCTCGAGCCCGAGCGAATGCGCACGGAGGCCACCTGCCAGCGACCGGATGGCAAGCGAGTCGAGGTTCGTGCGGACGCGGTCACGCTGCTGTGGCCGCCAGGGGTCGCCCGGACAGTAGCGAGCCCCCGCGTCGAGCAGACCATCTCGAGCTGCGATGACGCCGAGCAGCTCGAACGCTGGCTTGCCCAGACGCTCTGCGTCGACAATGCCGACGCGCTGCTCGACGGCTGACCGCCCTCTAGTCGATTACCCGCGGATCAGCGCCGACATGTCGCGCCGCTCCGCGAACTCGATGTCGAGCGCCTGCGCGATCGTGCTGTACACGTCGCCTTCGCGCATGATCGCGCCAGGGTCCGGCTCGCCGGTCCGGCGATCGAAGCCGTAGGTCAGCAGCGTGTCCGGATCGACCCCGCCGAACACCCGATTGCCCTTCAAGAGCGGCGAGATCAGCAGCGTGCCGTTGTTGAGGTGGTGGCCGGTGCTCCACGAGTCCGAGTTGGCCGGCCGGTGCTTCTCGCGGCCGAAGTCGGTCGCCACGTAGATCAAGCTGCGATCCCACATCTTCCCGAGCGCCGGATCGCCGAGGTAGTCGAAGCTCTTGAGCAGGGTGATCAATCCGTCGACCAACCGGCAGGTCCGCCCCCACATCAAGTTCTGGGCGACGCGGTGATCGCTGTGCGAGTAGTCGAACGCGAGCGGGGTCGAGATCAGCGTGTTGCCCTGATCGACCGGGTCGAAGTCGAGCCCGACGGTGATGCTGCACGAGACCCCGAAGTAGGCCAGCGCGAAGGATAGCGCCGCGCGGGCCTCCCAACCGTCGTTGTACATGGCTGGGAACGCCTCGCGGATCGGATCGAGGATCGGCGAGGCCTCGAGGCCGTACTGCGCGGGCAGGTTCTCTTGCGGCACCAGCATCAGCTTGGTGATCAGGTCGGCCGCCTCGACGGCTCGCTGCGAGCCCTCGCGCAGGTCGAGGTACTGCTGGCGCAGCGGGCTCTGACCAAAGGTCTGCCCAAAGGGCGAGACCTGCTCGAGCTGGCTGCGGATCCCCCGAGCCCGATCGATCGCGGCGGCCTCGGGCGCACCCGCGATGCCCCGCCGTCCATGGGTCGAAGCTGCGAACATCAGCGGATCGGCGATGACCTCGGCCCTGGCCCAGCGATCGACCTCGGGGTTGTCACCGGCCGCGAGATAACCGGCGTTGGCCATGTTGGTGTTGGGCAGCAGCAAGCCCGCGCCGTGCCGCATCGCGGCGGCCTCCATGATCGTGCGACCGCCATCGATCCCGGCGCCGGTGATCGCCCGCTTCTGCGCAACCGTATGGTTGACGCTCGTGCACTCGTGCGCGAGCACCAGCATGTCGGCGTAGTGGTTCTCGAGCAGGGTCCGCATCGAGAACTTGCTGGTGAAGTAGCTGTAGCTCGACAGCTCGCCGACACAGCGGATGTTGCTGCCCGGCGGCTGCACGATCAGGCTCTCCGGGTAGACGTCGAGCGAAGCCGCGTCGCCGCTCGTCACCTCGGTCTCGGCGACCGGGAGGAAGCTGTCGATGATGTTGCCGCCGCCCGTCGCACACACGACGAAGAGCAGCTTGCGCTCGGCCAGCGCCTGATCCTCGTCGGCACGAAAGGGCTGCCCCGAGCGTGCGCGACCCGAGGCGAGCCCCAAGGCTCCGAGCGCTCCGGCCCCGAGCACGCTGCCGAGCACGCGACGACGACTGATTGACTTGGAGGTGGTCATGCTCGGCTCCTAAAAGAACAGGAATTCGGACGTGGTCCCGATCGTGTAGCAGGCCAAGCTCGCAAACTCGTGGCCGGCGACTGGCTCGCCCTGATCGTCGACCGTCAGGCCCGCGACCAGCTCGATCTCGCTGGGCAAGGGATCGCGTGCGAGCAGCCGCCGGTAGAGCGCGGTTATCGTCGCAGCGACCCGCTCGTCCTCGGCGCTGGGCGCCGGCTCGTCGAGCGCGAGCTGGTCGAACACCAGCGCCGAGCCTTGGCGATCGAGCGCCACCCGGTTGCCGCACGCGCTGAGCACCACTCGATCGAGCGCGATCGGAGAGGTCGTGAGCGGGGCGTCGAGCGACTCGTAGAGGCCGAGGTCGAAGGGGTCGTGGCCGCCGAGCGCGACCTGGTGGACCTCGCTGATGCATGGCGCGGTGCCAACCTCGAGGCAGACCTGATCGGCCTCGAGCTCGAGCGCCCGCATGAGGTCCTGCTCGAGCGCGCTCGCCCGCTTCCACTGGAGGTTGGGCGCCTGCGCAGGCTCGACCTGCGGCTCGCTCTCCTCGTCGCCGCTCTCGTCGCTATGGTCACCATCGTCGGATCCGGGCCCGGTCGAGCACGCGATCGCGAGCGCCGCTGCGAGCAGCGAGACCAGCCCTTCGGCCCGGACGGGCCGACGGAGCCCAGCACGCTTGTAGAGTCGATTGCAGGTCATCACGGCGCTCCGAAGGCCATCGTGTCGACGAGGCGGTGAATGAGACGGTTGGCCGACCAGCCATCCTCGGGCAGCAACTGCCACAGCAGCGCGAACTCGTCCTGCTCGTCGGGGGCAGGCTCGCGGCCGAGCGCGTGCTCGAACAGCATCGCGGCCATCGTGCGCTTGAAGGCATCCGACTCGGAGGCGACCTGGGCCCAGCCGAGCAGATCCTCGACCTCCTCGCCGAAGATCACGCTGTGGTGGATCTCCGGATCCCAGCCCGGCATCAGCGACTGCGGCCGCGTCGAGCTGTAGAGCCCGGTGCCCGTGGGCAGCACGATGCCGGTGTAGTAGGCGAACGCGTAGGCGAGCGGATCGAGGGTCGAGTGACAGGCCGCGCAGCCCGCTTGGGCCACGCCCTTTTGGTCGATGTCGGTCGGCTCACCGATCACCGGAGCGATGCCCTCGCTCAACGAGATGTCCATGCCGAGGTACTCGCGGTAGGCCTGCGCCGCGGTGGTTCGCGGAAGCGCCGAGAACATGGTGTTCGACATCAAGAACCACTGCGTGGTCAGCATGCCGGCCCGCTTGTCGGGGTCGAGCGGCTGCCCGCCAGCGAGCTGCCCGAGCTGGACCGGGTCGGCGATCTTGCCCTCGCGGATCTCCAGCTCTCCGGCCTCGTTCTCGTCGACGTGATACTGCGCGAGCAGCAAGTCACGCAGGTCGCGATCATCGGTCAGGATCCAGCGCCACAATCGATAGTCCCACTCGTAGTCGGCCAAGACCACGCGAAAGCCGGAGATCTCGACGGTGGTGTCGCCACCGACCGCCTCGATCGGCTTGATCTTCGGGTCGGCGAGCTCGCTTACGCCGGGGCCCTTCCACCACTCGCTGGCCAGGCAGCTGTCGAGCTGCTCGTGGAGGCGCACGTACTGCATGTCGGGATCGCTGGCCAGCGCCCGCATGTCCTCGACTTGCTCGTAGGTCGGCGATCGCCCGCAATAGAGGACCATCACGCGGCGCAGCGCGAACAGGAAGTCGTACTCGCCGACCGCATACCAGGGGTTGGGCTCGTACTCGCTGCCCGGCGCGTCATCGGGCGGCAGCCAGACCGAGCGAGGATCCCCGGGCGCAGTGCCGAGCAGGATCTCGTCGAGGTTGGACACGCCGTCGCCGTCTGCGTCATCGAACTCGATCGCGCGCAGAGCATCGGGGATCGCCTCCTCGAAGCTGCCCTCGCCACGCGCCCCGAGGATCCCGAGCCCGAACGAGTTCCACGAAGGGGGATCGGTCGAGAGGTGACAGGTCGCGCAAGTCACTAGCTGGCCGGCACACTCCGGCACCTCGGGATAGGTCTCGCAGAACACCCGCGGACCTTCGGGTCGGGCGTGGGCTGACTCGGCAACCAGGCTCAGCCCCGCGAGTGTCAGCAGGCCCGCGAGCGCAGGCACGCGATGGTAGGTTTGGAGGCCAGCGAGCGACATCGGCGGCACGACCCTATCAGGGCCGGCCCGGTCTGGAACGAGAATTGACCAAATGCGGCGGGGCCTCGCAGTGCGGCTGGATGGGGCTTCCCAGCCGCGGGCGGCTAGCGAGCCAGCTGCTGGGCCGCCTCGGGCAGCTCGTAACGATCGGCCCGCAGGCGCCGCGGTCGCTCGATCTTGGCCTGGTCCAGCAAGTTGAGCGCGATCTGCATGGCCTCGGGCAGGTTGTCGGTGAAGCGCATCCGGATCCGATCTCCCGCCAACCAACGCACGGCCATGTAGGCCCCCCGCACGTTGGGGTCAGTGACCACCACCAGGTTGTCGAGCACGAGCTCGGGGGTGCTCGCGTCGGCGAAGCGCTTGCGAGCGTCCCCCGGGGGGCGTCCACAGCGGGTGACGTCGCTGATCACGACGATCCGCTCCCCGCTACTCTCGACGTCGGCAAACAGTCGCTCCTGCCACGTCACGAACGCGTCGGCGAGGGGACGCGTCGCGGTCCCGTACCAAGTCGTGATCACCAGCGGGTAAAAGCGGAGGTCGAGGACCACCTCTGCGCCACCTTCGCTGATCTTCTGCACATCCCGCTTCATCGCCACGAACCCATCTTCGCGAAAACCGAAGCTGGGTGGAAGCAATTAAATGCCTCCGTCATGATTATGGTCCGAAGATCAATTGATATTTTTCACGAGATTCGATTGTGAATCGGAACAGCGATGAATCGCCAGCGGAGGCGCGACACGGGTGATTCCTACCGTTCGCGCGATCGGCCCGTGCTCGTGCTGAGGCTGGGGCAGAATGCCACGAGCGTGAGCGCGGCAAACCACCTCTCCATTGATCGGTCGGGTTCGCCCATTGTCGATGGCGCGAACCGAAAACCACCACGCGCGTTCGCGCTCGAGCTCGCTGGAGCGGAGCGCTCGACTGTCGATTCGAGGCACAATTTAGCATCGAATCAATATAGACCCGATATGTGACAATATATAATCACTACATTCCAATATGGCGTCATTCTCTACGAGTCGAGCCCTCCAATCGCTCGTGCGCGATCAGGGTAAGGTACGCTGAGGGACAATCGCGCGCCTGATGCGCTCGCGTTTCGGCTGCACGCTCGCTCGAATCGGTGCACACTCGTGCGCCATGACCTCCGCCCCGCCAGCCCCCCTCGCCGCCGAGCCACGAGCGCTCGAGCTGCGCGTGGGCGTCGAGGTCCCGGACACCGAAGCAGAAGGGCCCGGGCGTCGGTACGCGATCTGGGTGCAGGGCTGCCCCATGCGTTGTCCGGGCTGCTGCAACCCCGAGCTTCTGCCCTTTCGCGGCGGTGAGCCCACGACGCCGGCCGAGCTGCTCGCGCGAGTGCTCGCCACGCACGAAGGGTCGGCGCTCGAGGGCATCAGCCTGCTCGGCGGCGAGCCTTTCTCCCAGGCCGAGCCCCTGGCGATCGTGGCCGAGGGCGCCCACGCAGCCGGCCTCAGCGTGATGGTCTATTCGGGCCACACGTTGGCCGAGCTGCGGGCGATGTCCGAGCCTGGGGTCGCGCGCCTGCTCGCGGCCACCGATCTGCTGGTCGACGGCCGCTACGAGCGAGACCAGCCGGACACCACGCGCCGCTGGATCGGCTCGCGCAATCAGGTCCTGCACTTCTTGACCGATCGCTACGCCCCCGGCGATCCCCGCTTCGAGAGCGGCGAGACCATCGAGATCCGGCTGGTGGGCGGCGAGCTGACCATCAACGGCTGGCCGTGGGGCAAGGGGCTTCCACAGTGATGCGCACCGACGAGGACGACGAGACCAGCGAGCCCGGCAGCAAGCTGCCACGGGTGGCCGGCAGCGAGCACCAGCTGATCACGATGGCGCGCACGCTGGTCGGCGAGAGCCGCCGCTACGTGCCGACGCTGCGCAACACCTACAAGCTGCCCGAGAAGATCGGCCCGACGGCGATGGGGCTGCTCCAGCAGACGCTCGCGCGGGGCATCGCTCGGCAGCTGATCGTCCGCGGTGGCTGGCAGAGCCGCCGGACGCTGGTCGGAGGTCGAGCGGTCCGCGGGCGGCTGTGGGAGCGACACCAGCCGCTGCCGCCTCTGCGCTTTGGTCCGGCCAGCTTCGAGCTGCTCGCGTGGCTGGTCCGCGAGGACGTCTCACGACCCAAGACCGAGCTTCGTCGTCACCCCGACACCACGCTCGGCGACGACCTGCTCCACTACTTCACCATGGACGTGCTCTTGCGCGCCGCCGGCCAGCCGCGCGCGCAGCCGGCGTTCCGCCTGTCCCCGCTGTGCCAACTCGGCTACCCCGACGAGCTCGAGCACCTGGGCGAGCTCCCCAAGGTCGGTTTCGACGCGCTGGTCGGCGAGCATGCATGGATGCTCGAGGCGCTGCAGCCCGAGCTGGCTCGGCGGTGGATCGAGATCGAGAGCGGCAAGGGCAAGATCCGAGCGCTCGACGAGATGATCCGCCTCGGTCGCATGCAAGGGTCGGTGCTCGACCGCTTGTTCGCCGCGATCGAAGCCTGCTCGCCAGCCCGTCGCGACCTCGCGAGCTTCCTGGTCGAGGCCGGTCACGCGCTGCTGCGCCGCGGGCCCGACCGCCGCTTTTGGACCGCGAGCCTCGACATGCAGGCCTCCTTGGCTGCACGTCAGCAAGCCTTCATGGGTGCGGCTGCGCTGCTCCGCGCGCTCGTTCGGCTCGACGGCTGGGTCCGTGAGGCGGGCCTGGTCCCGCACTTCGACGACGACTACCAAGCCGCGCAGCTGATCCTGAGCAATTGGCAGTTCATGCGCGAGCGTCCCGGCACGCGCGAGGACAATGACTGGCAGGCTCTGGCCGCGCCGCGCCGCGCCAGTCTGTCGGGCTTCGAGCGCGCCGGGCTGTTGCTGCGCGAGCTAGAGGAGCTTCTTTAGCCCCCCGCAGGCATCCTTCACTCAGCCACGCACGGCCGCTACGCGGCCGCGAAGTCGCTGCGCGACTTCGGTGGGCTGGTTCGGGTTCGCAGCCGTCCGATTGGGCCCCCAGAGGGGGCCTGGTTTGCCTTCGAGGACGGCGTGCCCAGAGACAGGCTGCCCAGGCGTGCCCAAAGACAGGCTGGCCGAGCGTGCTCAAAGACAGACCGCTGACACCGCTGACCGAGACGAACCAAGCTGGCCCCGCATACCAAATCGGCGCTACCATCCCCGCTCCGCCTCACCGGCGGCGAGGATCTCATGAGCCGTGCGTACCGTATCCGTCTGTCCGAGTCGCTGCGCCGTCACATCAAGGTCGATGACGGCATCCAGTCGAGCCTCGAGCTGCTCGACGTGCTCCCGCGCGAGCAGATGGCCGAGCTGCTCGAGCGGGAGCTCGCGGCAGCCGGGTTCGAGGAGCGCGAGGACGGCCAGTGGGTGCGGGTCGACGACGAGGGCGTCGAGGTTCGGGTCGACCCGAAGGAGGGCACCGTGACGGTGTCGGCGGGGACCGAGCAGCAGGTCGAGATCAGCCGCGAGCGCGAGGTCCGGGCCTGGGCCGAGAACGACTCGGCCACGCGCGAGCGTGCTCGGGCCGAGCTCAAGGCCGACCTCGAGAACGAGCTCGACGAGCAGCAAAAGAAGCTCCAGGGCGAGGTCACCAAGAAGCTCGAGGGCAAGCTCGGAGATCTCCGCCGCGAGCTCGATCGGATCGGCAATCGCGTCACCGCCGAGGCGCTCAAGCGCAAGGCCGCGTCGCTCGGTGAGATCCAGGAGATCAGCGAGGATCCGCAGAGCGGCTCGCTGACCATCCGGGTCAAGATTTAACCCGTCCAGGCCAGAGCACGAGCCGACCATGTCCCGCATAGTCCCCGAAGATCAATTGCCCGACGAGCTGACGGCGATGGCCGCGGTCGAGGCCGCCTATCCGCACGAGCTCGCTCGCACGACCGAGGCGCTCGCGCGCGGGCTGCCGGTCCTGATCGAGTGCGACAAGGGCCTGGTCGGCTTCTTCTACGCGTGCCTGCGCAACCGCCTGCGCCAGCGGCAGATCCGCTGCAACTACATCGATGGCCGCGCGACCCCCCAGCCGGGCGAGATGCCGATGGGCCTCGTCCAGACGATGATCGCCCAGCTGCGCGAAGCCGTCCGCGGCGGCACGCACGGCGAGGACGAGCAGCGACGAGTGATGGTCCTGCCGCACCTCGACCTGCTCACGACCTCGAGCGGCGGCCTGACCTCGGAGGCCCGCGAGGTCGTCGCGCTGCTCTACGAGAACCCCAACATCCTGTGGCTGGGCTTTCGTGATCCCTCGTTCCCGCTGCCCAAGGTGATTGCGAACCTCTTCCAGCACCGGGTCAGCATGATCGGAATCAGCCGCGAGCGGCTGCAGCACCTCGTCACCCGTCGAGAGTCGCGCAAGCTCGGTCGTGGCGGGCTCGACGTGTACAAGCTCTACAAGGTCGTCTCGGGCGTGCACGCGATCCGCCTGCGCCAGCTCTTGTCCTCGCTCGAAGGCGAGGACTACCCCGAGGACGCGACCAAGGTCTGGGCGCAGATCCGCCAAGCCACGCTCGAGGGCGAGCTGAGCGTGCCCGAGCTCAGCCTCGAGAAGGACATCGGTGGCTATCGCGAGGTCAAGAGCCGGATCCTCGAGGACATCCTCGACATCATCAAGCGCAAGGAGGCGCTCGACGATCCCAAGGAGATCGCCCGGATCGAGAGCCTGATCCCGCGCGGCATGATCTTCTGGGGACCCCCGGGGACGGGCAAGACGCTATTCGCCAAGGCGATCGCGTCGGCGCTCGGAGCCGCGGTCCAGATCGTCAACGGGCCCGAGCTCAAGAGCCGCTGGGTCGGCGAGTCGGAGGAGAACCTGCGTCGGATCTTCATCCAGGCCCGCCAGAGCGCGCCGGCGCTGATCGTGTTCGACGAGCTCGACTCGTTCGCGGCCCAACGCGGCACCTACACCGGCTCGGGCGTCGAGCACTCGATGGTCAACCAGCTGCTGACCGAGATGGACGGGTTCCGCAGCAACGAGATGGTGTTCGTGATCGGCACGACCAACTTCGTCGAGTCGATCGACTCGGCGCTGCTGCGACCGGGCCGGTTCGAGTTCCACCTCCACATCCCCTACCCCAACGCCGAGGATCGCGAGGCCATCCTGCGCATCTACGATCAGAAGCTCGGCCTGAGCATGACCGCCGACGCGCTGACCCACGCGATCCGCCAGACCGGCCACCCGATCGAGGGCAGCGACGCGGTGACCGGGCGGTGGAGCGGCGACCACATCCAAGCGCTCTGCCGAGCGATCGCGCGGCGACGGCTACGGGCTGGCCGGACCGACGAGACCACGATCGAGGACGTCGAGGCGGCGCTGACCGCCAACCTCGATCTGCCCAAGCTGACGCCCGAAGAGGAGCTGGTCGTCGCGACCCACGAGTGCGGCCACGCGATCGTGGCGCTCTACACCGAGCACTCGCCGGCGATCGATCGGATCTCGATCCGCGGCGACCTGACCGGCGCGCTCGGGTTCGTCCGCTACGCCGACCCGGCGCACAAGTACGTGGTCACTCACGCGCAGCTGGTCGACTCGATCGCCACGCTGTTCGGCGGGCGCGAGGCCGAGGACGAGATCCTCGGCCGCCTGACGATCGGCTCGGCCCACGATCTCGAGCGCGCGACCGCGATCGCCCGCAGCCTGGTCGGACGCTTCGGGCTCAACCCCAGCGGTCAGCTCGAGATCCGCGACTTCGGTGACGACGAGCAGCTCGAGCAGCTGTCCGAGAGCACCCGCGCGAGCATCGACGCGAGCATCAAGGCGCTGCTCGAGCGCGAGCGAGTCCGTGCCCGCCAGATCATTCACGAGCACCGGCAGGAGCTCTTGGCCCTGCGCGACATGCTGCTGAAACACAAGGTCATCGACGCTCGCACGATGAAGTCGCTGGTGCCCGACGCCCGCCACCCACCCGAAGCGCCCTTGGAAGCCAAGGATTGACCGTCATGGCCGAGCTCAACATCCGTCTGCTGATCGACCCGAACACGGGCAAGAAGAACATCATCGTCGAGTACGAGTCGGACAGCGACGCGCTGCCGCTCGAGCA
>CBFGLP010000249.1:0-1648 GCA_965649595.1 uncultured Myxococcales bacterium
CGAGGAGGGAGCGCTCTCCATGATCGGGAAAGGCCCTCACCGTACGTTGCGTTGCTCAAATTGAGGCCTCGCACAACCCGATAGGTGTAAACGCGTACAGTCTATCTATCAATCGACCGCATCCAACACCTTACCCTCGAGCTCCGCCGCTTTGCCGAGCTGCTCCAAAAACCCCCGCACCCGCGTGCGCACCGATTCGTCCCGCCCGATTGCCGCCAAGAGCACCGCCGCCTCGCGCTCGATCACCGGAAGATCCAGCAATACATCCAGCTCGCGACGAACCCCCGGCGCGTCGAGCTCGCTAGCCAGCGCCAGCGAAAACAGCGTCTCAGCCTGCGTGCGAAACTCGGCGTCGTCGAGGACCCGCGCGAGCGCGTCAGCGAAATATGCAACGATCGCTTCGTCGTCGAGCACCTCGCTCAACAAGGTCTCGCCAGCCGGATCGCGCAGGTGCACGGCCAGCGCGAGCAGCACGTCGATCATTCGCTCCGGGTCGCGCAGGCGCTGATGCAGTCGATCACGCCGCGTGCTCGGGTCGGTCCCGATCCGCTGCTCCAGCGCCGCGCGATTGGCCGGATCCACCAATACTTGGGCGACATGATCCGCGAGCTGCTCGGCGCCCTCGGCTTCGATCAAGAGCGCCCGCCCGAGCGCAGGGCCAGCGGCGCCGAGCCGGCGGGTCAGCGCCTCGCGGACGAGCGCGGCCAGCTCCGGTCGAGTCAGGCGAGCGTCGACGTGCGAGACGAAGCCTTCGGCGAGCCGATCGATCTCGAGCTCGGGGTTGTCCCGCGCGTACTCGGTCAGCGCGGCGCGCATGCCCTCGCTCGCCTGCACCGACTCGAAGAAGCGCTGGGTCGGAGCCTCGAGCTCGGGCGCGGCGGCGAGCCGGGCGAGCAGCTTCTCGCTCGCATCGACGACGGTCGGGCGAGCGAGCAAGTCGGCGAACGAGCGCTCGAGCTCGCGGGCGAGCGCGGGGTCATCGAGCGCCGCGTCGAGGCCATCGCGGGCGGTCGAGCGCAGCTCGACTACCCCAAGCCCGTCGTGCAAGGCAGGCGCGACCTCGTGCTGCTCGGGCGGCTCGTCCTTGCACGCGAGCACGAGGCCCGACGCCAGCATGAGTCCGAGCAGCCCGCCGCGCTCGACCATTCAGGTGTCCCCTAGCCGCTCGCCTGGGGAGAAGGGCTGGCCTGCGGCCAGCTCGCGCGCGTGCATGCGTCGCTTGCCGGGCGCCTGCACGTCGGCGAGCACGACCACGCCCTCGCCCGCGCACACGTGCAAGCCGATCTCGTCGACGCCGAGCACCTGCCCGGCTAGCGCGTCGGCTGGACGCTCGCGCTGACTGACCCCCGCGGCAAAGAGCTTGAGCACCTGACCGCCGCGAAGCGTGTGCGCGCCGGGCCAGGGATCCATGCCGCGGACGTGATCGACGACCCGCTGGGCCGGGGCGCTCCAGTCGACCGCGCCCTCGTGCTTGTCGAGCTTGGCCGCGTGCACGGGCTCGCCCGGCAGCTGGTCTTGCACGGTCGCGGGCGGCACGTCGGGGAACTCGGCCAGGAACTCGTCGAGCACCTCACCGCCGAGCTCGGCGAGCCGCTCGAACAGCTCGCCCGAGGTCTCCTGCGTACCGGTGGGGGTGCTGCGCATGCGA
>CBFGLP010000250.1:0-1742 GCA_965649595.1 uncultured Myxococcales bacterium
CGACCTCGCTAGGCCCCGGCTCGCCCGCGATGGCCTTGCGCACCCGTCCGCGGCGGGCGGTCGCGGAGCGCGGCTCGGCGGCAGATCGGGAGCGGGCGGCCATGGGGGCCGGACGGTACCCGATCTCGCGGCCGCTGGCCCGAAATGCGCGCGCCGGCGCGGCCCGCTCGCGGCAGGCCGGCCGGCGCCGACAGGGACCGCGGGGCTCAGCGAGCCGACACGGCCTCGTCCTCCTGCTGGTCGCGCAGCTGGGCCAGCAGGCGGTCGCCCCGGGTCGTGATCTCCTCGTAGAGGGCGTTGCAGCGCGGTTCGGCGCGCTCGAGCCAGCGCTCGAGGATGCTGCGGCGCTCCGGGTGCTTGCGCGACTGCTGGAGGAGGATCTCGACGATCGCGGTGTCGGCCATCAGGCGCGTCAGCCGCTCGGCGTGCAGCATCGCGTAGGAGAAGTCGCGCTTGGGGTCCCAGTTCTGGAAGAACTCCTTGGACCACTCGGTGATCTTGTGCTTGCCGAGGCCGCGCAGCTTGTCGGCGGCGGTGCGCTGGATCAGGTGCTGCTGGGCGGCGAGCGTGAGCGAGGTGAGGCGAGCGACGCGGCGCTCGAGCGCGTCGAGGGCGGACAGGCTGCGCCAGCGGGCCTGCGCGACGCGGGTGAGGAAGCGCTGCGGGTTGCGCATGATGCCGCTCATCGCGTCCTTCATCGCCATGAGCGACTGGATCTGGCTGGTGCCCTCGTAGATCGGCAGGACCATGGCGTCGCGCAGCAGCTTCTCGGCCCCGTACTCCTTGGTGTAGCCGTTGCCGCCGTGGATCTGCACGCAGCGGCGAGCCATCTCGACCGCCTTCTCGGCGGCGAGGTACTTGAGCAGCGGCGTCGCTCGCCGTGCGGCCCGCTTGTG
Source organism: uncultured Myxococcales bacterium (assembly GCA_965649595.1). Classification (GTDB taxonomy): domain Bacteria; phylum Myxococcota_A; class Polyangia; order Nannocystales; family Nannocystaceae; genus Plesiocystis. The sequence continues at coordinate 897 of CBFGLP010000250.1, forward strand.
CCGCTTGATCTCGCGCTCGAGCTCGTCGCGCGGGACCGGGGCCAGCTCGGGCATGTGCTCGAACGCGATCTCGAGCTTGGTCGCGAGCTCCTCGTGCCAGGCCGCGGACATCGCCAGCGCGCGGACGCCCTGGATGTCGGTCTTCATCTCGTCGAGCAGGTCGGCGATCATCTCGTGACGATCGATGGTCTTGCCCATCGAGGGCCGCTCGCTCGCGTAGGCGAGCGCCATCCGGTAGGCCGCCTCGCACAGCCCGAGCGCCTCGAACCCGACGCCGATCCGGGCGCCGTTCATCAGCGTGAGCATGTAGCGGAACCCCTCGCCGCGCTTGCCGAGCAGCAGCGCCGGGCTGCGATCGAAGCTGACCGCGCAGGTCGCCGAGGCGTGGTGGCCCATCTTCTCTTCGAGCCGATCGACGCTGACGAAGCGCTTGCGGCCCTCGGGCGTATCCTCGTACGCGGGCACGAGGAAGAAGCTCAGCCCGCCGAGCCCGGCCATCGGATCGTCTTCTTCACCAGGCTTCGGCCCCTCGGTCCCGGGGGACCGACTCCATGGCTCCGAGCGGGCGATCACGAAGTGGAACTTGCCGTGGCCCGAGGTGATGAAGATCTTCTGCCCGCTGACGAACCAGTTGCCCTGCTCGTCCTGCTCGGCGGTGCAGCGCAGCGCGGCCATGTCGGAGCCGGCGTCCGGCTCGGTGATGTCCATCGAGCCCCACGCGTCGCCGCGGCCGATCTCCTCGATCCACTCGCGGAAGCGGGTCTGCGCGATCTGGCCGTGCTCGGGATCGAAGCGGGTCGTGCCCTCGCGGACCGAGAACACCAGCATCGCCATGGCCATGCCGCC
>CBFGLP010000251.1:0-5123 GCA_965649595.1 uncultured Myxococcales bacterium
TTCACCTCGACCAACAAGGTCTACGGCGCGCTCGACGACGTCCGCCTCGACGAGCTCGACCGACGCTGGTGGCCCCACTCGCCCGAGCTGGCCGCGAACGGGATCGACGAGCGGCGCACGCTCGCGTTCTGTAGCCCTTACGGCTGCTCGAAGGGCGCCGCGGATCAATATGTTTTGGATTGGGCCCATAGCTTTGGCATGCCGACCGTCGTCCTGCGCATGAGCTGCATTTACGGTCCTCGCCAGTTCGGGACCGAGGAGCAGGGCTGGATCGCGCACTTCATCAATCAGGCGATCCGCGGCCGCTCGATCACCATCTATGGGGATGGAAAGCAAGTCCGCGACGTCCTGTTCATCGATGATCTGGTCGCCGCGCTCCAGCTCGCCCGGCGGGACATCGAGCTCGTGGCTGGGCGCGCGTTCAACCTCGGCGGCGGTCCGGCGCGGGCGGTCAGCCTCCATGAGGTGCTAGCGATCATCGAAGAGCAGATCGGCGGCCGAATCCCACGCGACTTCGGCAGCTGGCGTCGGGGTGATCAACGCTATTACGTCTCGGATACGCGGGCTTTCGAGCACGCGACCGGCTGGAGTGCCAAGATAGATGTACGCAGCGGAATCCGCCGACTCTTTGAATGGCGGATTGGCGAGCGCGAACGAGCCCTCGGTGCGGCGCGGCGCACAGCTTCGATCTGATCCGATCTTTGATCGAAGTAAACGCACGGGGCTGAATCGATCCCTCGATCCGTGTCCCGACCCGACCCATGAGCGCGAGAGGTTGACATGCAGCGAGCAGCCCTGCCCGAAACGATGAGCGCTGCGGTCCTGACTGGGCCGCGAACCTTCGAGATCCGCGAGGTCCCGATTCCCGAGCCCGGCCCGGGTGAGGTGTTGATTCGCATGCATGGCTGCGGTCTGTGCGGATCCAACATTCCGCCCTGGGAGGGCCGATCGTGGTTCCGCTATCCGCTCGAGCCCGGCGCCCCTGGTCACGAGGGCTGGGGGTGCGTGGTCGGCCTCGGTCCGGGCGTCCGGGGAGTCTCGCCCGGTGAGCGCGTCGCGGCGATCACCTATAACGCGTTCGCCGAGTACGACCGGGCCCCGGTCGACGCGCTGGTTCGTCTGCCCGCGAGCCTGCAGGCCGAGGATCTCCCGGGCGAGCCCTTGGCTTGTGCGATGAACGTGCTGCGTCGCAGCGACATCCGCCCCGGTCATCGCGTCGCCGTGGTCGGGGTCGGCTTCCTCGGCGCGGTGCTCGTGCAGATGGCCGTGCGGTCTGGCGCGCGGGTGTTTGCGATCTCGCGTCGAGGCTCCGCGCTCGAGCTCGCCGAGAAGCTCGGCGCCGAGCAGGTCGAGCCGCTCGGCGACGACGACGGGGCGCTGGTCGAGAAGGTAATGACTTGGACCGGCGGGCGTGGCTGCGATCGCGCGATCGAGGCCGCGGGCGTGCAGCGGACCTTGGATCTCGCCGGCAAGCTGGTCCGCGTGCGTGGCCGCCTGGTAATCGCGGGCTTTCATCAAGATGGGCCGCGGGTGGTCGACATGCAGGACTGGAACTGGCGCGGGATCGACGTGATCAACGCGCACGAGCGTGATCCCGACGTCTACGTCGAGGGTATGCGCGCGGCCATCGATGCGCTGGCGTCGGGCCTGCTTCACCTCGACGGTCTGATCACGCATCGGATGCCCTTGTCCGACATCTCCGAGGCGTTTCGGCTGCTCGAGCAGCGACCCGAGGGCTTCGTGAAGGCCGAGGTGCTGCTGTGAACGAGACCAGGTACTCGGAGCAGAGCGGGCTCGCTCGCGCGGCGGAGCCTACGTTTGCTGCCGAGTCGAGCGCGCCCGTGGCTCGCTCGACGCGCGACTCGACGCGCGACTCGACACCTCGACGCCGACTCTCGCGTCCGCGCCTGGGCTTCCTCGGCGTCGGTTGGATTGGCCGCGATCGGCTGGAGGCCGTGCGCGCGGCGGGGCTCGCCGAGGCGGTGGCGATCGCTGATCCCGATCCCTCGGCTCGCGCCGCCGTGCGCGAGCGCGTGCCCAAGCTCGCGACCTGTGGATCGCTCGACGAGCTGCTCGAGCACGACCTCGACGGGGTCGTGATAGCGACCCCCAGCGCTCAGCATGCCGAGCAGACGATCCGCGCGCTCGAGCGGGGCCTGGCGGTGTTCTGTCAGAAGCCCCTGGCCCCGACCGCCGCGTCGACGCGTAAGATCGTCGAGACCGCGCGCGCGGCCGATCGCCTGCTCGGTGTCGACTTCTCCTATCGCCACACGCGAGCGCTGCGAGCCGTCAAGCGGCTGATCGAGGCCGGCGAGATCGGCCGCATCCACGCCGTCGATCTCGTGTTTCACAACGCCTACGGGCCGGACAAGCCCTGGTTCTACCGCCGCTCGCTCGCCCGCGGCGGCTGCATGATGGATCTCGGCATCCACCTGATCGACCTCTTGCTCTGGGTGCTCGACGAGCCCGCGGTCGCGGCCGTCGCCAGCCACCTTCACCTGCCCGACGTCGAGTCGGGGGCCGAGTCCGGCGCGCCGGGTGACGCGATTGACGAGCGGGTCGAGGATCTCGCGGTCGTGCAGCTGCGGCTCGGCTGTGGCGCCGTGGCACGGATCGCATGCTCGTGGCGGATCCACGCTGGCTGCGACGCGGTAATCGAGGCCTCGTTCTACGGCAGCAAGGGCGGCGCGAGCATGCGCAACGTCGGTGGCTCGTTCTACGACTTCGTCGCCGACCACCACCGCGGGACGACCAGCGTCCGGCTGGTCGATCCGCCCGACGCTTGGGGCGGCGGTGCGATCCTCGAGTGGACCCGGCGCTTGGCGGCGGGCGAGGGCTATGATCCGACCTGCGAGCGGCTGATCGGCGTCGCTGATCTGATCGACCGGATCTATTCGGCGTGGGACAAGCCGAGCGCCTCCGACGATTCGAAGGCCGACTATGTCGAAGCGCTCGCGCAGGCCGGGTCGACCCAACTCGACGGAGTCGGCCGCCCGTGAGGGCCACCAGCTGGGAGCCCCGGCGGGTCCTGATGACCACCGACACGCTCGGCGGGGTCTGGACCTACACGCTCGAGCTGGCCCGCGAGCTCGCGGCCCGCGGCGTCGAGGTTACCCTCGCCAGCATGGGCGCACCGCTGCGCGAGCGGCAACGGGACGAGGCCGGCTCGATCGCGGGTCTGCGAGTGTTCGAGAGCAACCACGCGCTCGAGTGGATGGACGATCCGTGGGCGGGCGTCGACGCGGCGGGCGAGTGGCTGCTCGAGCTCGCTCGACACCTCGCGCCCGACGTCGTCCATCTGTCCGGCTATGCGCACGGCAGCCTCGCCTGGCCAACCCCCGTCGTCGTAGTCGCGCACTCGTGTGTGCTCAGCTGGTGGCGAGCGGTCGTCGGCGAGCGAGCGCCGGAGCGCTACGACGAGTATCGCCGTCGGCTCGCGGCGGGGCTCGCCAGCGCCGACGCGATCGTGGCCCCGAGCCGAGCGATGGCAGAGGCGCTGCTGGCCGAGCACGACGACGAGCTGCGCGAGGAGGTCGGTGATCGCGTGCGGGTGATCGCCAACGGTCGCGGGGGCGAGCGCTTCTCGATCGACGAGCCGCAGCCCTTCGTGCTCGCGGCTGGCCGACGCTGGGATCACGGCAAGAACCTCGCCTTGCTCGAGCGCTGCGCGAGCCGACTGCCGTGGCCGACCTACATCGCCGGACCGAGCGAAGTACCCCGGCCCGGGCGGGCGCACGAGTCGAGCCCCGCGGTGGAAGGGCTTTCCCTCGCCGACGCCGCGCTGCGCGAGCCGGGGGCCTACGCGCTCGGTCTGCTCGAGCCCGACGAGCTGAACTTGTGGCTCGCCCGCGCGGCCATCTATGTTGCCCCGGCTCGCTACGAGCCCTTCGGCTTGGGTCCGCTCGAGGCCGGGTTGTCCGGCTGCGCGCTGGTGCTCGGCGATATCCCGAGCCTGCGCGAGATCTGGGCCGACGCGGCCATCTACGTCGATCCCGACGATGGCGAGGCGCTCGAGCGCGCGATCGTTCGGCTGTGCAGCTCGCCCGAGCTGTGCGCGACGATGGCCGCGCGGGCGCGCGTGCGGGCGGCGGGCTATTCGGCGGCGCGAATGGCCAGCCAGGTCCTCGATCTCTATCGAGAGCTGCTCGGGTGTGAGACTGCGGCCAGGAGCGCCTGATCATGCGAATCGTGCTGTTCTGCCATTCGCTGCGTTCGTGCTGGAATCACGGCAATGCTCACTTCCTGCGCGGTATATGCAGTGAATTGCTCGCACGTGGCCATGACGTGATCATCCATGAGCCGCGCGACGCCTGGAGCCTCCGTCAGCTCGTGCGCGAGCACGGGGCCGCACCGCTGGCCGAGTTCGAGGCGCGCTTTCCCCAGCTGCGCAGCCGTCGATACTGGCTCGAGTCACTCGATCTCGATCGTGCGCTCGATGGCGCCGATCTGGTGATCGTGCACGAATGGAACGATCGCGGGCTGATTGCCCGGATCGGCGCTCATCGAGCCCGCCAGCGCCGCTATCTCCTGCTCTTTCACGATACCCATCACCGGATGGTCAGCGCCCCCGAGCAGATGGCCGAATACGACCTGTCCGAATACGACGGCGTGCTCGCGTTTGGTCAGGTGATCCGCGATCTCTACCTCGAGCGTGGCTGGGCGGCGCGAGCCTGGACCTGGCACGAGGCCGCCGACACCCGCTGTTTCGGGCCGCGCGCCGACGCCGACGACCAGGCCCGGGCAGGAGATCTCGTTTGGATCGGTAATTGGGGCGACGGCGAGCGGACCGCCGAGTTGCGCGAGTACCTGCTCGGACCGATCTCCAGGCTGCGACTGGCTGCCCGCGTGCACGGGGTCCGCTATCCGAGCGACGCGCGGGCGGAGCTCGAGCAGGCCGGGATCGAGTATTGCGGCTGGCTGCCCAATCACCGCGCCCCCGAGGTGTTCGCACGATTCCGGGTGACGGTGCACGTGCCCCGCCGCTTCTATGCCGAGCAGCTGCCAGGCATTCCGACGATCCGGGTCTTCGAGGCGCTGGCGTGCGGGATTCCGCTGATCTGCTCACCGTGGAACGATGCAGAGGGGCTGTTCACGCCGGGCATGGATTATCTCGTGGCGCGGGA